>JAISAV010000020.1 GCA_031266545.1 Odoribacteraceae bacterium
CCCGCCGGGCTTTAAAAATTTCTTGATAAAACCGATGAAAAGCTCCTGCTCGTGGATGTGCTCGAGCACGTCCCGCGAGAAGATCAGGTCGAAGGCCGGTAGCTCGCGCGGGTCGACGTCGTAGATGTTCTTGCAGATCAAGGTGACGTTGTCGAAAGGGAGCTTGTCCCTCGCGATGTCGATCCTCGTCGGGGACAAGTCCACCCCGGCGCAACGGCAACCCATCCGGCAAAAGGGCAACAAGTTACCGCCCTCGCCGCACCCCACTTCCAGCACGACGGTTCCCGGGCCGACGGGCATTATCTCCCGGATATAAGGGATCATGTACTTTTCGGTCGTGGTACGCTGCTCTTGAAAATAGAGATCCTTGTCGAGGTGTCGTTTTTGCATAATCTTCTTTCAATGATGTAAATCTAAGTGGCGCACGAGTAATCCCGTGAAAGTTTAAATGTATAACTAGTTACACGAGAAACACGTAGCTCTAAACAGTTGCAAAAGTACAACAAGCGACGCAAATACCCAAATATTCTTAAAAATAAAATGAGCTGGGATATGCGATATCTCGGATTGCGAAAAACAAAATGGATCGCCGCCGTGATTTCATTCGTGAAGCAATTATTTTGATATTTTTTTTGCTCATACCTCGATAGTTCCGGGAGAGACATAAAAGAAGCACCCGAAAAGCCCTAAAAGCAGGTTTTTTCTCGGGTGCTTTGTTGTTAAACATTGATGATCAATGTTTGTCGCGGAGAGGGGGGGATTCGAACCCCCGGTACCCGTAAAGGTACAACGGTTTTCGAGACCGCCCCGATCGACCGCTCTGGCACCTCTCCGTGTGGGACGTTTGACCGGGGGCGCTTTAGGAGGCCACCCCCGTCGATTCCGGCGGCAAAGATACAAACAATTTAAACACCGGCAAGAGCCGCATCTGAAAAACGGGAAAAAATAACGCCTTTACCTCTCCCGGAGCCACGCGAGGAGAATTTCTTTCATCAGCGCGTGCGAGGCAAACGATGGGCGGAAGCCCCACCCGTGCCCCCCGGACGGGAAGACGTGGAGGGCGGCGGGCACGCTACACGCACGTAACGCCGCGTGGAAGAGGAGGCTGTTCTCCGGCGGCACGCTCTTGTCGTCACCGGAGTGGAAGAGCAGGGTGGGTGGCGTGTCGGGCGACACGTGCTTCTCGTTCGAGTAATAATCCAGCCACTGGTCTGTCGCGTTTTCGCCCAGCAGGTTGCGCACCGACCCGCGGTGCGTCAGCCGCGCGTCGAGCGTGATGACCGGGTAGAACAACACCCCGAAGTCGGGGCGTGAGAGCGAGTCGTGGCGTGTCAGGAGCGTCGCCGACAGGTGACCGCCGGCCGAGAAGCCCATGACCCCGACGCGCCACGGGTCGACGCACCAGTCCGTAGCGCATTCCCGAATGAGTCGCATCGCCTGTTGCGCGTCGGCGAGCGGGGCCTCGTGGTGGCCGGCGGGAAGGCGGTACCGCAGGACGATCCCCGTAACGCCGTTGTCGGCCAGCCAGCGCGCGACATCCTCCCCCTCGTGGCCCATCGACAGGCTGGTATAACCGCCGCCGGGGCAGACCAGCACGGCCATGCCGTTCGCCTCTCCCGTTGCCGGGAAGACTTTCACGCTCGCCATCTCCCCGCCGGGAAGCGTGTCGGGCCAGAGGGGTATCTCGAACGGGGAGACTTGCGCCGCCGCGGGTCGACCAATGGCGAGCAGCAGCGACAGGATGCCGATAAAAACAGTGTGGTGCGTTTCTTTCATGTCTTTCGTGATTATCTCTCGCGAAGATAGGTTATTTCCGCGTTCGCACCTCCCCTCCCGGTGAGAAAAAAAGGACAAGGCCCGGCCGACGGGGCGCTCGATCGAATATATTTTTCACCAGCGGGGCGCGATATTGGTGATAATTCACTACTTTTGGCGACGAACAACGGCAAACAAGGTGAATACATGATACGCGTGATTTCTACTTTTGGAACGAGGGGATTGCTCCTCCTGTCGCTGCTCTCGCTCCCGCTTCTCGACGCGGGGGCGCAGCGCAAGCGGGTGGGGCTGGTGTTGAGCGGCGGCGGCGCGAAGGGCGCGGCTCACGTTGGCGTCTTGAAGGTGCTGGAGGAGGCCGGCGTACCCGTCGATTTTATCGCGGGCACCAGCATGGGCGCGATCGTGGGGGGGCTGTACGCGATCGGGTACGACGCGGCGGCGCTGGACACGCTCGTCCGGGAGCAGGACTGGCTGTTCCTGCTGGGCGACAAGGTGTATCGCTACAACTTGCCTTTCTCGGAGAAGGAAATGACGGAAAAGTACCTGGTATCGATGCCGGTGTGGCATCGATCGATTCAAGTGCCGTCGGGCTTCGTCAGCGGGCAGAATATCTACAACCTTTTCATGGACTTGACGATCGGTCATCACGACTCGACGCTTTTCGCCCGCCTCCCGACGCCCTTCGCGTGCGTGGCGAGCAATCTCGTGGACGGGAGCGAGGTAGTCCTCGACCGGGGCAGCCTGCCGCTGGCGATGCGGGCGAGCATGGCGATCCCGGGGGCCTTCGCGCCGGTGGTGCACCGGGGGATGGTGCTGGTGGACGGGGGGATCTCCAACAACTTCCCGGCGGACGTGGCGCGGGCGATGGGCGCGGAGATATTGATAGGCGTGGACGTCCAGTCGGAATTAAAGGACGAGAAGGGGCTGGAATCGGTGATGGGGGTGGTCGACCAGTTGACCTCTTTCCTGGGCTTGCGGAAGTACGAGGAGAACGTGAAGTTGATTGACTTGCACCTGCGCCCCGACGTGTCGTCCTACTCGGCGGCCAGTTTTTCGCGGGAAGCCGTGGCGGAGTTGATTGCCCGCGGGGAGCGAGCAGCGCGGGAACGCTGGCCGGAATTGCTGGCCCTGAAAAAACTGGTGGGAGAAGACGCCCCGGGCGAGACGGCGCCGTCTCGCGTGCGTCGCACGGCCAACGCGCGGGACACGCTGCGGGTGAACCGGGTGATCTTCGAGGGGTGCGACGCCCGCGACGAGCAGTGGTTGCGCGCGATCACCCGCGTGAAGGAAGGCACCCGGGTGACGACGGCCGGCATTCACCGGACCATCGCGCGCTTGTACGGCACGGGCGCTTTCGCGCGCGTGGATTTCCGCTTGACGGGGGAGCCTGTCCCCGACCTGATTTTCAGCATGGAGCCTAAACCCGCCAGTTCGGTGAACCTCGGTTTCCGCTTCGACACGGAGGAGATGGCCGCCATCTTGCTGAACTCGACGCTGGCGCGCGGGCGACTGCGAGGCTCGCGCCTCTCGCTGACGGGGCGCTTGAGCATCAATCCTTACGTGGTGCTGGATTATTCGCTGGGCAACACGTTCATGCACCGCTTCAGCCTCTCGTACGCCTTCAGGTATAACGACCTGTCATTTTATTACAAGGGGGTGAAGAGCGATAACGTCGCGTACCGTTACCACCGCGTGGCGCTAGAGGCTTCTAACATGTTCGTGAAGAATTTTAACTTGCAGGCGGGCGTACGGTACGAGTATCACGATTACCGGGCGCTGCTCTACGCGAATTATCCCGCGGGGAACGTGGTGGTGAAGCCGGAGGGGCTGTTCAGTTACTACGCGGTGGCGCGCATGGAGACGTTCGACAAGCGTTATTACCCGAGCCGGGGGCACTCCTTCCGGGCGGGTTACACGCTGTACACGGACAACCTCTATTCTTATAAAGGGGCGTCGCCCTTCTCGGCGCTGGATTTTTATTACGAGTCGGTGGTGACACTCACGCGGCGGGTGAAGCTGATCCCCTCCCTGCACGGCCGGGTATTGCTGGGGAAACCGGCCTCCCCGACGCTGAATTATATCGGGGGGACGCTCGCGGGGCGCTACCTCCCGCAGCAAATCCCCTTCGCGGGGGTGCGTAACCTAGAACCGGCACAGGACGCGGTCGTGGTGGCCCGCGCGAAGTTGCGTTACCGGCTGGGCGCGCGCCATTACGTTTCGCTGGCGGGGAATTACTTGAGGCAAGGGGATCGCTTCTTTGATCTCCCGGGGAGCGGCGCGATGGCGGGAGGCGAGCTGGGCTACTCCTATGATAGCATCATCGGGCCGCTGGACGTCGTGTTCAATTACTCGAACTGGACGCGCAAGCCGGGTTTCTATTTTAACGTGGGATATTATTTTTAAGATCATGAAGACGCGTCGCGTGTTAACCGTGTGTTTGTTGCTGGCGTTGCTGGCTGGTTGCCGGGAACGGCGGTATTTTTTTCACGGGGGCCGGGTGTTCGGGACGACGTATAGCGTCAGGTACGAGCACGCGCGGGACCTCCGGGCGGGCATCGAGGCGGCGCTGGCGCGGGTGGACTCCTCGCTGTCGATGTTTAACGAGGCGTCGTTGCTATCGCGGCTCAACCGGGACGAGGAGGCGCCCCTGGATTCCCTTTTCACGCGCGTGTTCGGGCAAGCGCGGCGGGTGCACGAGCGCACGGGCGGCGCTTTTGATATCACGGTGGCCCCCCTCGTGGAGGCGTGGGGATTCGGCCGCGGGGAGGGAGGAGTGCCCGCGGCGCGCGAGGTAGACTCGTTGCTCTCCTTCGTGGGGATGCATCGCTTGTCGTTGCGCGACGGGCGGCTGGTAAAGGAGAAAAAGGGGATTCGCCTCGACGCGGGCGCCATCGCGAAGGGCCTGGGAGTGGACGAGGTGGCCCGTTTTCTGGAAGGAGAGGGGACGCTGAACTACCTCGTGGAGGTGGGCGGCGAGGTGCGCGTGAAGGGGAGAAGCGAGCGTCGCGACGCGTGGTGGGTAGGCGTTCACGAGCCTGCTGGAGGGGTGGACTCGCTCACCGGCCGCTCGTCGCGGCTGGTGGCGGTGATGCGAGACGGGGCGCTGGCGACCTCCGGTAATTACCGCAATTTTCGCGACCGGGAGGGGACGAGATTCGGCCACACGATTAACCCGCTGGATGGTTATCCCGTGCAGCGGGACATCGTGAGCGCGTCGGTGTACGCCTCCACTTGCATGGAGGCCGACGCGTACGCCACGGCCTTCATGGTGCTGGGCTTGCAAGAAAGTCGCCGGATCGTGGAGGCCGACCCCGGCCTGGAGGCATGTTTTATTTTTCTCGACGAGGCGGGGGAGCGGCAGACGTGGCTCTCGGACGGCTTTCGGGAGATGCTATTAAAGGAGTAACGATGCGAGCGCTCCTCCTCTTTTTGGCGATGCTTTCCTGGGGCCAGTTACACGCCCGGCGCCCGGTTTCCGCGGACACCCTCACGCCGGTCACCGTTTTCATGCCGGACAGCCTGATTCGCGACTCGCTCCACTACGAGTTTGCCCGCTTGAAGGAGATGGCTTACCGCCACGGGTGGAGCAAGTTCTTGTACCGGCTGGTGTTCGTCCGCGCCCGCGACGGCAATATCGAGGTGCTGGAAGCGGAGAATAGCGAGACGCGTTATCAACCCCACGAGGGACGCCGGGTGCGCGAGGTGCGCGTGCGCGTCTTGCCCCCTTTCGGGACGAGCATCCGCGACACGAGTTACGCGCGGGACAGCGCGCAGTGGTTCGAGGTGATGGCCAACTCGATCCACCAGCGCTCCTCCGAACGGCTGGTAAGGAGGCACTTGACGGTGAAGGCGGGTGACCACGTCGTCCCCTTCGAGCTGGTGCAAAACGAGTTATTATTAAAGAGATTGCCCAATATCGACGACGCCCTGATCCGCGTGATCGAGGTGGAGGGGGATAGCGCCGCCGTGGATTTGCAGGTGATGTGCCGGGACGAATTCTCGTGGACGGGGAGCGGGAACACGAATTTTCGTTATAACGCGTCCATCGGTATCGAGAATCATAACTTGTGGGGAGTGGGGCATCTCGCCGGTTACGAGGCGAGTTACCGGGGACGACGGGAACAGAAGTGGGGGCATCAGGTGACCTACGAGATCCAGAACCTCCTCTCCTCGCGGCTGAACCTCCGCGGGAATTACTTGGACGTCTATAATAATCACCTCTTCACGCTGAACGTGGAACGCGAGTTCCTCACGGCGCAGACGAAATGGGCCGGGGGGGCGTTGTTTAGCCGGGTGTACTCCTCCTCCGCGATACAGGGCAAGGAGATGGGCGATTCCATAGTGCCTTTTAATTATCGCCTGGTTGACTCGTGGGGCGGTTACTCCCACCAGTGGCCGCAACGCTACTCGTTTAACCAGAATATCTATTTCACCGCGCGTTACACGGGCCTCCATTTTGTTGACCGCCCCGTCATCTCGCCCGATAGCAATTACATGTACTATAACCGGGACACCTATATCGGGGCATTTAGCTACGTGAAATTAAAGTATTTCAAGGCGAACTTGATCTACGACTTCGGGCGCACGGAGGAGATTCCCTCCGGGTTGCTCTGGACATTCCTGTTTGGCTACGAGAAGCACGATTTTGACGACCTCTTTTACCTGGGGACGAACTGGGCTTACTCGTGGTATAACGTGCACGCGGATCGCTTTTACTCGCTTTCCGCGGCGCTGGGTACATTTTTTAACGATCAAGCGGTGGAAAGCGGCCTCTTCAAGGTGGAGGGAAGTTACATCAGCCCGCTTTATCGCTTGCGAAAGAACCGCTTCCGCCTGTACGCCCGCGCGGGCTACATGCTGGGGGTCCGCCGGCATCCCGGGGATTACATCTACTTCCGGGAAAAAGAGGATATTCATGGCCTTAACACGCGGGACTTGCGCGGCGATCAACGCCTGTCCGCCTCGTTCTCCTCGACGTTCTTCCTCCCCCGGGTTAAATGGGGATTTCGCACCTCGCTCTCCGCCTACGCGGACGTGGGTTTCCTGACCACCGGCGACGAGGTTTTACTCGAGAGCAGGCCCTACTGGGGGGCAGGCGTTAGCCTGAACTTGCGTAACGAAAACCTTATCTTCAAAAACTTGAGCATCCGCCTCACGTATTACCCGAACATCACGGGCGACCTCCGGCACTTCTCGTTCGACGCCCACACGTACAGGGAACGCGA
>JAISAV010000057.1 GCA_031266545.1 Odoribacteraceae bacterium
CTTTTCAGAGCGGGATCTTATGTGCCAAGAGTGATACGATAGTCTACAAAAAAAAGTTTCCTTTGCACGAAAAAAAAATTATTCGTGCAGGCGAGGAATGAAATAGCGTGCTGCATGCCAGAGAATAAAAGAAAAACACGCGGGGCGAAGTTCCGGGAAAAACCAGTAGATAACCCGAGTCCGGGATAAGCATAACCCGTTAAAGCTTGTATAAACTCGCCTGCAAAACCCCGTGTTTAGAATAATCCCCTGGTCAAGTCTGAAGAACCAATGATCAAGTTTGAAGAACCAGCAGACCGTAGGCCTAGATATGAATAACCTTAAGTTTGCAGTTGTAAAGACTGGGGTTAAATTTCCCCCAATGAAGTGAAGCGATTAGGGGGAAGGGTGACAGTCTCTCCCGAACACCGTGGGTGTTCAACCCCGGACGGGCATAGCCGTCAGGCTAAGGGCTGACACCTACAGTTATAAACGTATAAGCGCTATGCACTTATGGGAAAACAATCTTCCGGCTACTCGTGGCTGAAGGCCTCTTTACAGCACGTGGAGGAGGACGGCGATCAGGTAGAGGTCGCCCATCTGTTCTCGCAAGAGGTTCATGGCCCGGTTTTTCTGCGTCTTGACCGTGGCGATGGAGATGTTTAGCAGCGCGGCGATCTCTTCGTTTTTCTTCCCCTCGAGGTGGTACTCGAAAACTTCCTTGCATCTCCGGGGCAGTTGCTCGATGACGGAGAAGAGCATGCGGTAGACCTCTTCCTCGACCTGCGCCCGGTCGTCCGGCTCCTCGACGAGGTCCTCCTCGCGTATCGAGAGGAGGTAGTCGGTCCTCACACGTTCCCGTTTTAACTCGTTCAGGCACGCGTTCCTGACCGACGTGTAGAGGAATGTCCGCAGGCGGGGGAAAGAGTCAAAACGCAGGTCGCGCTTCCACATGTCGGAGAATAACTCCTGCACGATGTCCTCGACCACCTCCGTCCGGTGGAGGTAGCGCGACCCGAAACTGACCATCGTCCGGTAATATTCTTGATATAGTAACCGGAACCCCAGTTGTTTTTTCTGGTTCAACAAGTCGAGCAGGTACGTCTCGGAAACATTCATCGCGTGCTTACGTGTTCAAAGGTCTTGGTCAATGCATGGAAAATTTATAATGCCATGACGCTCATCGCGTCAGCGCGAAGGTAAAGAAAAATGTCAAGAAATCGTCAAGATGATCCATTTATCCCCTTAAGGATTGATACCCTGCATTTCGCCCTTATTTTCTAAAGTGCCCTTTCATATAACAAGAATGGAACTTTGGGGTGTTATACTGTAGGGGCAGGGCATGCCCTGCCCCTACAGCGTAATCCATCGGGGATTTTAGGGTCAGGGGGGGGCGAAAAATTTTTCGCCCGAAGAGTCGGGCGATCCCTTATTCTCTCGTATTCCCTTAGTAGCCTCCCGTTGCCCCCTCTTTATTCCTTATTTATTTTATTTCACTCACCTGAAAATAAGATAAATAAGGGGAGACACAGAGGGATTCCGGGAGGCTATTAAGGGAACACGAGAGGATAAGGATTTTCATTCGAAATACCTCTTGTTATATGAAAGGGAGCTTAAGAAAATAAAGTTCGGCTTAAGTTGACGGCATTGATCATGCGTAACCGGCCCCTGCCCTCGTAATTCGTAATTCGTAATTCGTAATTGATTCTTCCCTCCCGTAATTCGTAATTCGTAATTGCCCCCGGCGTTCCGCCGGGCTTAAAGCAGGACGTAGAGGACGGGTACGAGGAGGCCAGCGAGGAGAAACCATTTGCCGCGGCCGGTGGTGCCCCGTTTGCCTTTCGCAATGAGGAGGCCGGAGAGGGCGAAGAAGATCAGGGAGATGGCGAAGAGGTCGCCCATGATGCTCCATCCTTTTACCTTGTTATAGTGGAGCTTGTTGATCCAGTAGATAAACTCGTTACGCTCGTGTTTCTCGTAGGAGACGCGGCCGGTGGCGAGGTCGTAGATGCCGGTGCCGCCGTCGAGCATCAGGCGCTCGTGTCCCTCGTCGACGGGGAGGACACGCTTGAGGGCGGGCGTGCCCGCGCGGTCGAGCCAGCGCGTGGCCAGTTCCTCGCGGGAGAGGCCGGGTTCGAGTTGCAGTTCACGCGTCAGGGTGCGGTAGGCGGGGTCTTTCCCGTTCATGTGGTTAAGCAGGATGCCGGAAATACCGTAGACGAGGCATACACCGACCATCAGGAATCCCAGATCCCGGTGTATGGCCCGCGCCCAACGGGAGAGTTTACTCGTTTTCGACGACTTCATAACTCTCGCCATCCATGTAGTAGATGGAGTAGTAGCCTTTGTCGTGTTCCTTCATCCACGCCCTCATCTGCTGGATGTTCTCCAACTCGGCGGCGCAACTCTCGGCGGAGCCGTCTTCGTCCGTGGCTTGTTGTTCGTTCACTTCCTTCTCGTGCCGGTCGATAAATTCGGCGGTCAGGCGGCGTTCCTTGACCACGCCCTTGACCTCGATCTCCGAGCCGACCAGCTCGCGGTTAAACCCGCCGATCTCGCCCGTCGCCTCGACGCGGAAGGAGGTTTTCCCGTCCTTTCCCACGATAAAGCAGCGTTTGCCGGAGTGCTTGCAGGTGTGCGTGACGAAGCCGCGCACGCTGACGCTCTTGTCGACGAGGTTGTCGGCCACCAGCAGCAGGCTGTCCAACTCGTAGGCCGCGGCGACGGCGGTGGTTGTCGCACGGGTCGTGTCGCCGGTCGGCGCTTGCTTGCCCTTGTTCCCGCAGGAGGCCATGCCGAGCAGGAGGGCCATCATCAATAGCATTGTTTTCATCTTTTTCTTGATTTTTTGGTGAAAGTATCGGGCAGCGCCAGCAACGCGAGGAGACCGGCGAAGCCCGTGATTAGAATGTAAATAGCGTATAGTACCCGCCTCCCTCGCCTGCCCGCGAGGAGCGGCGCGAGGAGGAGCAGCGGCGCGTGAAACCACGCCCCGGTGACGTGCAGCCGGGGGTAGATGTACGCGCTGTCCGGGTCATCGAGCGTCAGGTAGACGGGGAAGAACCACCCCGCGGCGCGTTCCCATGTGTCGGGCCGGTGCGCCACGCGGTGCTCGGCCACCTGCGCGAGGTCTTCCGAGCGCAACGCGTAGTAGGCGCGCCCGGAGGGATTGGTGACGGCGACGTTCCAGTAGAGCAGGTTGCCCATGATCGTGAGCTGGTCGCGGTAGAGGTCGAAGGGTTCGATGTCGAGCCTCGCGAGGGGATAGCCCCCGTCGCGTTCCTCGAGGATGTAGACCTCCCCCTGCTTGCCGAAGAGGAAGCCGTAGAATCGCTTGTTAGCCACCTCCAGCACGGAGAAGGCGGCCACGTCGACCGTCTCGCTGGCCCGCGTGTCCCGGGCGTAGGGCTTGCCGTTGACCATCTTGAGGTGGAAGAGGCGCCCGTCGGCATCGAGGCTAAAGTATCCCTCGTCGTAGGCCTTCCGGGGGTTGGGGTTCCCGGCGTTCCAGCGCGCGGGGAAGCGATAGCCCCGTTTCTCGAGCGTTTGCTGGAAGCGAGCGCTTTTCTCGCCGTTCACGCGGTTGGTCTCGCAGTCGATAAACTCGATCTTGTCGTCCAGCCGGAAGACGTCGCCCGGCATCTCGAGGCCCACCCGCCGGGGCATCGACTCGAAGAGCACGTGCAGCGCCGGTCGCGGCCCGCGAACGGTCGCCGGGTAGTGGCGGAAGACGAACGAGGCGGCGCGCAGGACGGGCGGCGTGACGGCGTGGCCGTCGATGCTGTCCGGCAGTCGCCCGTCGGCCATCAGTTGGCGAAAGTTGAGCAGCGGGAGCAGCGAGTCGAATTGCGCGGTGGTGTATTTTTTTCCGGAGAGGTCGGAGAGCGGGGTGTCGTCGTCGCTGTAGTCGATGACGCATAGCTCTTTCAGCAGGGAGCTGTAGTAGATAAACGGGTATCGCTCGGGCGAGCGCGTGGCCTTCTTCACGAGCGCCGGGAGCGCCCACGCGGCGAGCGCGGTGGCCAACAGCAGCAGGATGACGCGGGTGATTCTCTTCTTCATGTTATCGTGTTTTCGTGGTGGTCATTGTGCCCCCTCCTTGAATCTCGCCGCGGAATAGAAGGGCAGGCAGAAGCCCGCGCCGGTCAAGAGCGCGAGGTAAGGGAGCATCGGCAGGTATCCCCCCGCGGGTGCGTCGAGGTAGCACGCGGCGAGCGCCCCGGTGGCGACCAGCGCGTTGCTCGCCCGTCGCGTCCACGCGGGTTCGACGCACGTCCACGCCGCGAAGAGGTACCCGACGACGCCCGCGACGAACCACGGTAGCGCCCGCCACAGGAAGCCCGCCAGAAATTCGGCGGGATAGTAACGGGCGAGGATCCCCCACGCCGCGAGGATTGTCGCCGCGTAGAGCGCGACCAGCGTCCCCGCGCCGTACAGCAGCATGACGGAGAGCACGCGGCGCTCCGGCATCGGCAGGTGCAGCGTGAGTTTCAGCCGCTTGTTGGTCATCTCCGGGACGAATTGCGCGATCCCGGCCAGCACCCCCGTCAGCAACGGCAACCATCGCAGCGCCGCCGGTAGCGGGAACGCGTCTTTCAGGATCATGTTCGCCCACGTCGCCACCGCGCCGTCCACGCGGAAGAGCTGCCCGGTGTGGATGGCGGCGTAGGCGACGTACCCGGCCAGCAAGGCGGCCGCCAGCAGGACGGCGCGCCGCGTCTTGATCCACTCCTTGTATAGTATCGCTTGTATCATGTCGTCAATATTTACCCGTTAGCCCGATGAACGCGTCTTCCAGCGAGAGGCGTTCCGACGTCAACTCGCCCGCCGCATGGGCGAGGCGGCGCGCCACCTCCTCCTCCGGGAGGAAGGAGTAGGCTTCCCAGTGGTCGCCCGCCGGCCCCGCGTGCCACATCCCTTCCACCTCGCCGATCGCGGGAGAGGGGAAGCGGTAGCGCCGGAAATGGTCGAGGATGTGACGCGTCGGCTCGTGCAGCAGGATGCGCCCGTAGTCGAGGATGATGCAGTCGTCGATCAGCATTTCCATGTCCTGGATGATGTGGGAGGTGAGGAAGACCGTCTTCTGCCCGGCGGCGGCGTACTCTTTCAGGTACTCGACGAAGAGGCGGCGGTAGCCGGGGTCGAGTCCCATCGAGAAGTCGTCGAGCACCAGCAGTTCCGGGTCTTGCGCGAAGAGCAGCCCGAGGGCAACTTGCGAACGCTGGCCGCAGGACATGGTGCTGATCTTCTGCGTCGGCGCCACGTGCAGTTTTTCCAGCAGCGCGTGGTAGGCGTCTCGCCGCCAGTGCGGGAAGAAGCGGCTGTAAAAGCGCTCGATCTGTTCCGCGTTGAAGTAGGTGTGCTGCACGTGGCCTTCCAGCAGCAACCCCACGCGGGCCTTCGTGGCCGGCGAGAGGCGGCTCATTTCCTCGCCGAAAAGCCGGCAGACGCCGGCGCGGGGCTTCAGGTAGCCGTTCAGGATGTTGATGATGGTGGTTTTCCCCGTGCCGTTCTTTCCCAGCAGGCCCAGGATCTTGCCCCGCTGCACCTCGAAGTTGAGATCCTCGTAGATCAGGCGGTCGCCGTAATAGTGCGTGACGTGCTCACATTGTATGATATTTTCCAATAGTCTTCGCGTTTTCAAGTGTCCGCCGCGAAGTTAGCGATATTTTCGAGAACGCCGCAATCCCCATTCGTGGGGATCGCCGCCCGCGCGTATCCCTATAAATGGGGAGACGCGGGTGTCGGCTGTCCGGCATAAGGTTATTCCGGGATGATATTTTGATAGTGGTTATACGTGTCGATGATCTCGTTGACGAAGGCGAAGACTTGTTTCCCGTCACAGTAGCCATGATTCACGAGGACGTGCCTGTAAAATTCGGGGTTGGACTTGTTGAGGAGGAAGTAGTCGACGTTGTTTTCCCACGTGTAGGGGTCGTGGTCGTACGCCTCGGCCAGTTTCATCGCGTCAAGGACGTGCCCCGGGCCGGCGTTATAGGCGGCCAGTATGAATTTCACGCGTTCTCCCGGGCTGAACGGGTAACGGGAGAAGACGTTTTGCAGGAACTTCAGGTAGGCGATCCCGGCGCGGATGTTGTCCCGCGGGGAGAGGTAGGCGGGAAAGCCGAGCGTGATGGCCGTTCGCGGCATCACCTGCATCAAGCCGACCGCCCCGAAACCGGAGACGACCCCCGGCTTGAAGCGCGATTCCTGGTGGATCAAGGCGGCCAGCAGTCGCCAGTCCCAGCCGATGAGCCGGGCGTTCTCCTTGATGATGGAGTCGTAGGCGGAGATCCGCGACCGGTCGCGCCGCGCGAGGCTCGACGAGACGGGCGCGTTAAAATAACGGTCGCGGAGGGCGGCGAGTTTCCCGCTCTTCTTGAACTGCTCCAGCCAGCCGTTGACGTCCGCGAGCAGGAACGTGGCCTCGCGGGGGAGCGCCCACGCCACGGGAAAGGCGCCGGGAAGCGCGAGCGAGCCGTCGAGCCGGGGCATGGCGCGCGTCGCGACGCGGGCCACGTGACCCGCCGCGATCACCAGGGGCATCTCCCCGCGGGCGGCCGCGAGGAGCAGCTCCTCGCCGGTGCATCCCGTCGCCTCCGTGATCTGAAAGGAGACGCGGAGCGAGTCGCGGAGGCGTTCCAGCACGCGTCGCCCCTCGCTGCCCGGGTGGTAAAAGACCTCTCGCCCGGCCAGCTGGCGGAGCGAGTCGAGGCGCGGGGAGTTCCTGTCCCGGACGATCACCCAGCGGGAGTAAAAGAGCGGGTCGGAGAAGGCCACCTCCTCCCGTCGCCCGCCGGTCACGCAGAGGCTCATGGCCACCAGATCGTAATGATCCTCGCCGAGACCTCGCAGTGCCTCGTCGAAGTTGGCGCCCGTCTCCACGTGCAGCTTGAGGCCCATGTGGCGGACGAAATCGTTGACCAGCTCGTGGTGGAAGCCGCGCGGCATCCCGTCGTGCAGGTAATAGTCCGTGAAATTGCGGTACATGCACACGTCGATGACGCCCCTCTCCTCGATCCGCTCGTGGGGGAAAGGCGGGGGCGGCGCGGCGGGCGTTTTCTTTTCGGGTTTACATCCCGCGGCGCCACCGAACAACAGTATCGCGTACAGGAGATTTCGAGTCATTTCGCGCGCGTGTGCCGGTATTTTAGCGGTGACGGGTCAGTCGAAAAAGTTCCACCGGAAACCGTACTTGAAACGGGCCGGGTTGATCGGGTAGGTGTACGCGGAAAAGTAATTCCGGTTGGCAAAATACTGGCTGAGGTGCTCGTATTTCAAGAAGATATCGGCTCGCTTGATGCGCAAGGCGATGAAGACGTCCACCTTGGGGTAATTCCCGGTTTTCTCCACGCGCTGGTTGTGGAATTGCATGAGCGAGGGTGCGTAGGCGCTGGCGTGGAACGCAGTGTTGTAGAAGAGATCCACGCCGGCCTGAAACCCGAGTACCTTTTTAAAGAAGGTGTTCTGGTAATAATTATGGGAGTAAAGGGCCACCCGGGGCAGGGAGAGCACCCCTGGCTTGTTGCCGAGCTGGTAATAGACGTTTTGATCAAAGTAGAAATGCCCCAGCCTGAAATTCTGTTTGAGCCACGCGGTCAGCACGAAGAGGTCGGCGTCGTACTGCCGGGGCATGATCGCGGTGTCGAGATAAATATAGCCCGTGGTATTGCTCAGCCCGACGCCGACCTCGGTACGGTTACGGAGGTGGTGGAAACTCCCTTCCAGCTCGTAGGAGGCGGTTTTATCAAAACGGTTGGCCCAGTGATCGTGGTTGCCGAGGTAAAAGTCGAAAAAGGTGTTCGGCGTCTGGCGCTTCAAGGCTCCCTTGACGCGCGCGAACACGTTCTTGTCCCGGGTCAGGAACTGGGTGATCTCCCCCTGCAGCGAGTAATCGGCGATGTAATCCCCGAGCAGGCAGAAGCGCCCGGAGGCGTCGAAATGGAACAAGGCGGCGGAGTCGGTGTTGAATATGCCCGCCGTGAGGTAAGCGCCGAACGTGTCGCGGGAGCCGAAATCCACCGTCGTGGAGTCCTTGTCGACCTGCTCGCGCTGCCAGTAATTCAGGTGCTTGTAGGTCAACCCGGCGTAAATGCCCGGCAGGTAGGCGTACTTCGGGTGCTCGTTGACGACTAACTTGCCGTCGATCTCGAACACCTTGTTTTTATATAGATTTTTGTTGGACAGGCTATCGATATAAAAACGAGGGAAGAAGGCGTGTTCCACGCTCGTCTCGTTGAACGTGTGCTTGTTCTCCTCCACGCGCAACGAGAGAATCGCCTTCATCGGGTAGGTCATGGCGCCCGCGTAGAGGCTATCCCGCGCGGACGAGTCCGCCGGGGAGGGGGGCGTCACCGACAGCAACGAGTCGATCCCGGCGTCGAGCGAGTCAAGATACGGCGGGATGGAATCCGGCAAGAAGCGGGACGAGTCGGCGACCCGCAACCTCGCGCGGGCCTCCTCCAGCGCGGGGGGCAGGATCGTGGAATCTTGCCCGGGTTTCTCGACCTTTTTCCCCCGCCCGATATTGTACTGTACCGAGGCGCGGAGGTTAAAATTCTGGTAGTTATTGTTCGGCTCGTTATTCAGCAAGGTGAGCACGTAGCGGGAATTCATGATCGTGTCCCGGATCTCGGTCAGGTCGGCGGCGCCCCCGTTCTCGTTGAAATGCCCCATGTTCTGGTTAATAAAGAACGAGGCGGCCACGCGGCGCTTCTCGTAGTTGGAGAACAGCGCGAAGTTATACGCCTTGGATTTCTGGTACGTGTAAGAGCCGTCGCTCGAGATCAGGTTATAGCGAAACCCGGCGCTCCAGTACGGTTTAATATTCTGCACGTGCCACAAGTCCAGCCAGTTCTCCGACATGCCGCTGCTCCCCCCGTTGAAATAGTCGATCCGCGTGAAGGG
The DNA here is from genome assembly GCA_031266545.1 of Odoribacteraceae bacterium. Lineage (GTDB taxonomy): Bacteria > Bacteroidota > Bacteroidia > Bacteroidales > Marinifilaceae > JAIRKS01. The sequence goes on from JAISAV010000057.1 coordinate 8,887, forward strand.
GGTGGTCACGTTATACTCGAGCGCGTCGTCCGGTTTAAAGAGGTAGGCCCTGACCGTGTTGAGGGGGTAGAAATCCTCGCCTCTCTCCCTGTGGATAAATATATTCGATTCATAGGGGGAGGGGAAATTGCCCAGGTAGGTATTGGAGACGTCCCGCTTGAAAATGACGTTATAGTTATAGATCCCGTCCGCCAGCGAATCGAGCGGCATGGTTTTTTTGTACACCCCCCCGTGCATCCACCGCCACGCGGCGCGGAAATGGGGGACGACTGGCCCCGCGTTGGCCGAAGAATCTCGCGGCACCTCCCGCGGCGGGCGCCCGGAAAACTCGTCGTTGAAGGTGCCAAATTCGTTTTGCGCCAGCGTGATGAGGGAGACGAGACAAGATAATATCGTGCAGAGTGCTTTTTTCATTGCCCGCGAATATACGGAAACTTTTAAAACTCTCATAAATTAATTACTTTCGCGTTCCGATACAAATAAACAACAAGCCATGGAGAGTATACACGTCGAGGACGAGGATCCTGAAATCAAGTCGTTGAATTTTATAGAGCAAATCATAGAAGAAGAGCGCGCCGCGGGGAAAAACGAGGGGCGCGTCCACACGCGTTTCCCGCCGGAACCCAACGGGTACCTGCATATCGGGCACGCCACCTCGATCTGCCTGAACTTCGGACTGGCCGCCAAGTACGGCGGGAAGTGTAACCTGCGCTTTGACGACACCAACCCCTCGAAAGAGGACACGGAGTACATCGAGTCGATCCTGACCGACGTGCGCTGGTTAGGTTTCCGGTGGGACGGCGAGGTGCGATACGCCTCGGACTACTTCCGGCAGTTGTACGACTGGGCGGAGCAGATGATCCTCGACGGGCACGCCTACGTGGACGACCAGCCGGCCGAGGCAATCAGCGCCCAGCGGATGACCCCCACGGAGCCGGGCGTGGAGAGTCCCTACCGGGAGCGAGACCCCGCGGAGAACCTCCAGCTTTTCCGCCGCATGAAAAACGGGGAATTTGCCGCCGGCGAGCGGGTGTTGCGGGCGAAGATCGACATGGCCTCCCCCAACATGCTGCTGCGCGACCCGATCATGTACCGGATCATGCACCTCCCCCACTACCGCACGGGCAACGAGTGGTGCATCTACCCGATGTACGACTACACCCACGGGCAGAGCGACTACCTGGAAGGGATCACCCACTCGGTCTGCACGCTGGAATTCGAGGTGCACCGCCCCCTGTACAACTGGTTCCTCGACCGGCTGATCCACACGGACTACCGTCCTCGCCAGATCGAGTTTGCCCGCCGGAACCTGAGTTACACCGTGATGAGCAAGCGCATGTTGCTGGAACTCGTGCAAAAAGGGCACGTGGATGGATGGGACGACCCCCGCATGCCGACCATCTCCGGCCTGCGGCGGGCGGGGTACACGCCGGAGTCGATTCGCAACTTCGCCGGGAAGGTCGGCGTGGCGCGGCGAGAGATCGTGGTGGACATGTCGCTGCTGGAATTTTGCGTGCGCGAGCACCTCAACAAGATCGCCCCGCGGGTGATGGCCGTGCTCGACCCCGTGCGTGTGGTGCTCGAAAACTACCCGGCCGACCGCGCCGAGTGGGTCGAGGTGGAGAACAACCCGGAGGACGCCTCCGCCGGGACGCGGCAGCTCCCCTTCTCGAGGGAATTATACATCGAGCGGGACGATTTCATGGAGGAGGCCCCGAAGAAATTCTTCCGCATGACCGTCGGCAACGAGGTGCGCCTGAAGGGAGCCTACATCGTGAAGTGCGAGCGGGTGGAGAAAGACGGGCAAGGACGGGTGACGACCCTCTACTGCACCTACGACGCCGACACGCGCAGCGGTAGCGGCACGGACAGCGGGCGGAAGGTCAAGGGAACCCTCCACTGGGTGTCGGCCAAGGAGGCGATCGAGGCGGAGGTACGCCTCTACGACCGGCTCTTCAAGGACGAAGACCCGGCGGGGCACAAAGACATCGATTTCAAGCAATTCCTAAACGAAGAGTCCCTGCGGGTGCTACAACACTGCAAGCTGGAACCCGGTTTGGTCGACGCCCGGCCGGGGGATCGTTTCCAATTCCAGCGGCTGGGGTACTTTTGCGTCGACAAATCATCGCGCCCCGGCGGGCTGGTCTTCAACCGGACGGTGGGGCTAAAAGATACATGGAGTAAACAAAACGCGCGATAAATGCAAAGAAAAGCCATCGTTTCAGAACTACGGACGTATATCCTGATCACCTTCGGGCTGGTGATATACGCCTTCGGGGTCACGGGATTTCTCATCCCGCACAAAATCGTCGGGGGAGGCGTGACGGGTCTCAGCACCATCATCTACTTCCTCTCCGACAAGGTCATCCCGGTCGGGGTCTCCTACCTCGTGATCAACGCCGCGCTGGTCGGCATCGCGATGAAGATACTGGGGCCTAAATTCGGGATCAAGACGATCTACGCCGTCTTCATCAACTCGGCGCTACTGGGCATCTTCCAGGCGCACATCCACGAGCCGTTGCTGGACGACCGTTTCATGAGCACGATCATCGCCGGCATCCTGTGCGGCGCCGGCGTGGGCGTCTCCCTGATCAACGGGGGAAGCACGGCGGGCACGGACATCGTCGCGATGATCATCAACAAGTACCGCAACATCCCGCCCGGCAAGGTCATCCTCTACCTCGACGTGATCATCATCGGCAGCAGCTACACGCTCTCGTGGCACTTCTCCGAACTGATCTACGGCTACGTGCAGATGGGCGTCCTGGCCTACACCATCGACATGGTCTTCACCGGGCAGATGCAGTCGGTGCAATTCTTCATCTTCTCGGAGAAGTACGAGCAGGTGGCCGACTCGATCACGCGGGATCTCCACCGGGGGGTCACCGTCCTCGACTGCCAGGGGTGGTACACCGGGGCGGCGCGCAAGATGCTGGTGGTCGTGGCGCGCAAGGGAGAGATGCAGGGCATCATGCGCGTGACCAAGCAAGCAGACCCCGACGCCTTCCTGACCATGAACACGGTGATGGGCGTCTACGGGAAAGGATTTGACACTTTACGAACATGACGATGAACATGAAAATCTTCACGTGCAATCCCATCGAGGAGAACACGATCGTCCTGTACGACGACACGGGCGAGGCGGCCGTGATCGACTGCGGGTGCCTGTTCGAGGAAGAACGGCAGGAGCTGCGCGAATTTTTGACGGAACGCCACCTGACGCCCGTCGTGCTGCTCAACACCCACCTGCACATCGATCACATCTTTGGCAACGGCTTTATGCTCGACCAGTACGGGCTATCGGCCAAGGCCCACCGGGCGGACGAATTTTGGGTGACGGACGCCGTGACCTACGCCGCGCGACTGGGGATACGAGGTATTGAACCCCCTCCCCCGCTGGGCGGCTACCTCGACGAGGGCGACGTCGTGCGCTTCGGCCACTCGGAGCTGCTGCCCATCCACGTGCCGGGCCACTCGGCCGGGAGCCTTTGCTATTACAGCGAGAAAGACAAGCTGTTGATCTCCGGCGACGTCCTTTTCGCGGGCTGCATCGGCCGCTCGGACTTGCCGGGAGGGAACATGCAACAACTCGTGACGGGAATACGGGAGAAGTTGTTCGTCCTGCCGGGCGACGTCCGGGTGATACCGGGCCACGGGGATGCGACCACGATCGACCGGGAACGCCGCGTTAATCCCTACGTGAGGCCATGAAGCGCGTGGGAGTCATCGTGGCCATGCGCGAGGAGTACGAGCTGGCGCGGGCGGTACTGGCCTGCCGCGAGGAGCGCCTCGTCCGCGGGATGCGCTTCGTGGAGGGGAGCGCCGACGGGGTAGAACTGGTGCTCGTGCAGTGCGGCATCGGCAAGGTATGCTCCGCGATCGGGGCGGTAGAGATGATCCGCGGCTACGCGCCGGAGATCATCATCAACACGGGCGTCGCCGGGGGCATCGACCCCTCCTCGCGCGTGATGGACGTCGTGGTAGGCGACGAGGTGGTATACCACGACGTCTGGTGCGGGGAGGGCAACGCGTGGGGACAGGTGCAGGGCCTTCCCCCCCGCTTCCGCTCCGACCGCGGGCTATACCGGCTGGCCCTCTCCATCGTCCCCGCGACGGGACGGGTGCGGGGCGGCCTGATCTGCAGCGGCGACCGCTTCATCACCGGCCGGGAGGAACTGGACGAGATCCGGGGACGCTTCCCCGGGGGGCTGGCCGTCGACATGGAGTCAGGATCGCTCGCCCAGACGTGCCACCTCTACGGCGTTCCCTTCCTGAGCTACCGCCTGATCAGCGACACGCCCGGCGTGGAGGAACACGCCCAACAATTCCGCGACTTTTGGACAGAAGCCCCCGCGCGCTCCTTCGAGATGCTCCGCGCGCTGATCCGCGGCGCGGCAAACCAATAAAATTAATTGAACATGAAAAAAATACCCAGCTTCACGATCGACCACCTCCGCCTCCTCCGCGGGATCTACGTCTCCCGGAAAGACCGGGCGGGCGACGAGGTGATCACCACCTTCGACATCCGCATGAAAGAACCCAACCGCGAGCCGGTGCTCGGCCAAAGCGAGTTACACACCATCGAGCACTTGGCCGCCACCTACCTCCGCGACCACCCCGCGTGGCGAGACCGGGTCATCTACTGGGGGCCGATGGGCTGCTGCACGGGCTGCTATTTTTTGGCGCTGGGCGACCTCTCGCCCGACGACATCCTGCCGCTGATGCAGGAGACCTTCCGCTTCATCCGCGACTTCGAGGGCGAAATCCCCGGGGCGGCCGCCCGCGACTGCGGCAACTACCTCCTGCACAACCTGCCCATGGCACGCCTCGAGGCCGGCAAATTCCTCTCGGAGGTGCTGGAACGGATGGAGGAGGGAAACAAAAATTATCCCGCCGGATCATGAAGATACTCGTCGCGCTATCCCTCGCCTGCGCGTGCCTCTCCTGCCGCGTGGCGACAGAGCGGGAACGTAACGTCAGCGTCAGCATCTTGCCGCAGCGTTATTTCGTGGAGCGCGTCGCGGGCGATTTCGTGAAGGTAAACGTGATGATCCCCCCCGGCGCCACCCCCGAATCGTGCGAGTTGACGCCCAAGCAGCTCAAGGACTTGCACAACAGCTCTATCTACTTCGCCGTCGGCTACCTCCCCTTCGAGGTCGTGCACCTCTACCCCGTGCTGGAAGGACGAGAGGACATGTTGCTCGTCAAGCACTCGGACGGCGAGACGCTCCTCGAAGACGCGAGCGGGGAACACGGCCACCTCGTCGACCCGCACGTCTGGATGTCCCCGCCCCGCGCCCGGCGCATGGCCGCCACCGTCGCCCGCGTGCTCGGGGAGAAATTCCCCGCGCGGAAAGCCTATTTCGATGACAACTTCGCCCGCCTCTCCGCCGAGATCGACAGCCTCGACCGCGAGGCGAGGCGCGTGATCTCGCGAAAACGCCACAAGACCTTCCTGATCTACCACCCGGCCCTCGCCTACCTCGCCGCCGACTACGGCATGGAGCAAATCGCCATCGAGCACGAGGGCAAAGAACCCTCCCCCGCCCACCTGAAAGCGGTGATCGACACCTGCCGCGCGCGTGGCGTCAAAACCATCTTCATCCAGAGCCAGTTCGACGAGCAGAACGCCCGGGCCGTCGCGCGGGAGATCGACGGGCAGGTCATCGCCATCGACCCGCTCAACCCCGACTGGAAGGGCGAGATGCGCTCCCTCCTCTCCATCATCGAACGCCAAATGGAATAACGCGTGGAACCCATCCTTGAACTGCGCCGCGTCAGCGCCGGCTACGACCACCACCTCGTCCTGCGGGAGGTCGACTTCTCCGTCGAGGAGCGGGACTTCGTCGGCGTCATCGGCCCCAACGGCGGCGGGAAAACCACCCTCCTGAAGGTCATCCTCGGACTGCTCCCCCCGCGGTCGGGCGAGGTCGTCTACCACGCGCCGCGGCAATCCCTCTTCGGGTACCTGCCCCAGAACAACCGCTTCGACAACCGCTTCCCGATCAGCGTCGAGGAGGTCGTCCTCTCCGGCCTCATGTCCGAAAAGGGCCTGTGCAAACGCTACACCCGTCAGGACAAGGCGCGGGCGCGGGCGCTACTGGACAGTTACGGCATGGGCGACTACCGCGCGCGACCCGTCGGCGAGCTTTCCGGCGGCCAAGCGCAACGGGTATTCCTCTGCCGGGCGCTCGTCTCCTCGCCGCGGGTGCTGGTGCTCGACGAACCGGCCACCTACGTGGACAACCAGTTCGAGAGCGCCTTCTACGCCCTGCTCGAAGAATTAAACCAACACCTCGCCATCGTGATGGTCTCCCACGACCTCGACACGGTGCACGCGCTGGCCAAACGCGTCCTGCGCGTGGAAGCCGGGAAATGCGAAAAAGAGTAAGCCATGCAAGATCTATTAGCATACGATTTCTTCCGCAACGCCCTTTGGAGCACGCTCCTCGTCGGCATCGGCTGCGGGCTGGTGGGCACCTACATCGTCGCCCGGCGCATGGTCTTCATCAGCGGGGGCATCACGCACGCCTCCTTCGGCGGGCTGGGGCTTGCCTACTTCCTCGGCTTCTCCCCCATGCTGGGCGCGGCCGTCTTCGCACTGGTAGCCGCCTTCTGCATCCTCCGCCTCTCGGCGGGCCGCCACTTCAAGGAAGACTCGCTGATCGGGATCTTCTGGTCGGCGGGCATGGCCATCGGCGTCCTCTTTATCTACCTCACGCCCGGGTACGCCCCCAACCTGCTCTCCTACCTCTTCGGCAACATCCTCACGGTCACCGGCGGGCAAGTCTGGCTCTCGCTGGCCCTCTGCGCGCTGATCGTCCTCTTTTTCGCCCGCTTTTACCGCCCGCTCTTCTACATCGCCTTCGACCGGGAATACTGTCGCTCCCACCACGTCGCCGTCTCCCGCCTCGAGACGGGCGCCACGATCCTGATCGCCCTCTGCATCGTCCTCTGCATGAAGTTGGCGGGCATCATCCTCGTCATCTCCTACCTAACCATCCCCCCCGCCATCGCCGGCCTCTTCCACGACGATTTCAAGCGACAACTCCTCCTCTCCACCGGGGTCAGTTGCCTCGGCTCCGTCGTCGGCCTCTTCGCCTCCGCCGCCCTCGACCTCCCCTCCGGCGCCACCATCGTCACCTGCTTCCTGCTCCTCCTCGTGGCCTGCCGCGTGGCGAAAAACGTGAAAAAGCCAAAGGACGCCCCCGGCGCCCGATCCTGACG
>JAISAV010000071.1 GCA_031266545.1 Odoribacteraceae bacterium
CTCGTTTTTGCTGGAAAAAAACTGGAAATTCTCGCGTGCCGACGATCCCGGCGCGATCGACCCCGGTTTCGACGACGCCGGGTGGCAAACGGTAACGGTCCCCCACGACTGGGCCATTCGCGGGCCGTTCGACGGCAACGCCGACGCGCAACGCGTCGCCATCACCCAGGACGGCGAGACGGAAGCCTCGCCGAAAGCCGGGCGCACCGGCGGCCTGCCGTTCGTCGGCGTGGGCTGGTACCGCCTTCGCTTCGACGCCCCCGGCTTCATCGCCGGGAAAAAAGCCTCCCTCCTCTTCGACGGCGCCATGAGCGACGCCCGCGTGTACCTGAACGGGCAGGAGGTTGGCCGCTGGCCGTACGGCTACAACAGCTTCCATTTTGACGTCACGCCCTGCCTGAAAGAGACGGGCAACACGCTGGCCGTTCGCCTGGAAAACCTCGCCGAATCCTCGCGCTGGTACCCGGGCGCGGGCCTCTACCGCGACGTGCGCGTCATCATCACCAGCGACGTGCACGTCCCCGTCTGGGGCACGCGCGTCACCACGCCCCTCGTCACCGGCGACCACGCGAGGGTAAAACTCAGGACGAAAATCGAATACCCCGGCCCCCTGCCGCACGGCCTTCGCCTCTCCACGGAGATACGCGACGAGCGCCAAAACGTGGTCGGCCAGTCGGACAACAGGGGGCTGACCTCCCTCGACGAGGACACGTTCGAGCAAAACTTCGTCATCGGGCGGCCCGCCCTCTGGTCGCCCGGGACGCCCGCCCTCTACACCGCCGTGTCGAAACTCTACGTCAACGACGAGTTAAAAGACGAGTACTCGACCCGCTTCGGCATCCGCTCCCTCGAGATCATCCCCGACGAGGGCATGTTCCTCAACGGCAAGGCGATCAAATTCCGCGGCGTCTGCAACCACCACGACCTCGGCCCGCTCGGCGCGGCGGTCAACGAGAGCGCCCTGCGCCGGCAGCTCGCCCTCCTCAAGGACATGGGATGCAACGCCATACGCACCGCGCACAACATGCCCGCGCCCGGTCTCGTCGCCCTCTGCGACGAGATGGGCTTCATGATGATGATCGAGGCGTTCGACGAGTGGCAATTCGCGAAATGCCGCAACGGCTACCACCTCCACTTCAACGACTGGGCGGAAAAAGACCTCGTCAACATGATCCGTCACTACCGCAACAACCCCTCCGTCGTGATGTGGAGCATCGGGAACGAGGTCCCCGGCCAGGAGCGTCCCGAGGGGGCGCGTACCGCCCGTTTCCTGCAAGACATCTGCCACCGCGAGGATCCCACCCGCCCCGTCACGGCCGGGATCGACCGCGCGGAAGCGGCCATGAAAAGCCACTTCGCCTCCACGCTGGACGTCGTGGGCTTCAACTACCGCCTGCCCTTCTACCGGCGGGCGTACGACGAGCTGACCCAGCGCGTCGTGCTGGGCAGCGAGACGGCCTCCACCCTCAGCTCGCGCGGCGTGTACTACTTCCCCGTCGCGCGGACGAGCCGCCCGTACCACGAGGACGGCCACTGCTCGAGCTACGACGTGGAGGAGCCGGGCTGGGCGAACCTGCCGGAAGACGACTTCGTGCAGCACGACGACTACCCGTGGTGCATCGGCGAGTTCGTCTGGACGGGCTTCGACTACCTCGGCGAGCCGACGCCCTACTACAACCGCTGGCCCAACCACAGCTCCATGTTCGGGATCATCGACCTCGCGGGCATCCCCAAGGATCGCTACTACCTCTACCGCGCCCGCTGGAACCCCCGCGAGGAGACCCTGCACCTCCTCCCGCACTGGACGTGGCCCGGCAGGGAGGGCGAGGTGACTCCCGTCTTCGCGTACACCAACCACCCGTCCGCCGAGCTGTTCATCAACGGGAAAAGCCAGGGACGCCTCACCAAGGACGAGAGCATGACGGCGGAGAAAACCGACAACCCGGAAGCCCGCGACAACCTCTCGCGCCAGCGCCGCTACCGCCTCATGTGGATGGACGTGCGCTACGAGCCGGGCGTCATCAAGGTCGTGGCCTACGACAAGGAGGGCAACGCCGTCGCCGAGAAAGAAGTTCGCACGGCCGGGAAACCGCGCCGCCTCGAGTTGTCCGCCGACCGCGTCACGCTCGACGCCAACGGCAAGGACCTGTCATTTATCACCGTCACGGTCGTCGACAAGGAGGGCACCCCCTGCCCTGACGCAGCCAACGTCATCCACTTTAGCGTGAAAGGCGCCGGCGCCTACCGCGCCGCGGCAAACGGCGACCCGACCAGCCTCGAGCCGTTCCACCTGCCGCGGATGAGCGTGTTCAAGGGCCGGCTGGTGGCCATCGTGCAATCATCCGAACGGGCGGGCGCGATCCGCTTCGAGGCCAGGGCCAAGGGGTTACAACCCGCCACGCTCGTGCTGCAAGGCAAGTAAACCAGGCGATCCCGCGAACTAAAAGTACAGGCATCCTTTTCCATCAGGACGCTCTTTCATTCACTTGGGGAGTCCCCCCAAGGAAAAGGGGGACTCCCCTTTTCTTTTGGGGACGCCCCCATTTCCTTTGGGGACGCCCCCAATTCTCTTGGGGACGTCCCCAATTCTTTTAGGGTATCCCATAATTCATTTAGGGAAGCCCATAATCCAGTCAATGGAGGCGGGAAATTTAAAAAGGTGATGAACCTGAATTCGGGACAAGCATAGCCCGTTAGTATCTATTACATTAACTTAATGCATTATTTGGCAGAAAATTAAAAATTAAAAGCGGGAATGATCACCATTTCCTTGATTTTAAGCGCCATGACAATTGTTTCCTTTC
>JAISAV010000179.1 GCA_031266545.1 Odoribacteraceae bacterium
CATGTTGATATTGTATTGAATCTCATGGAATTGAAAGACTAAATATTGCCTTCTATAGAACTTAAGAAAAGACTTTTTTAACTGAATTTTAAGGAACACGAAACTGAACACCCTACCCGAAGGGGTGTCCAGCAATCGTGTGGGGCAACGCCCTACGAATGGTCACCCGATGAATAACAAGCAGGCTGAAAGCCTGCGAGCCAATACAATACCATACTATTGCTTACGCCCCTCGAGGGCTTGGTGAATGGTATGATCCGGTTCGTGGGGCGTTGCCCCACGCTATTGCCGGACACCCCTTCGGGGCTTTTTTGCATCTTCCGACCACTCGTGGCCTTCAGCCCTCTTAATTAAAGGCACGGGGCAAAGCCCCGTGCCCCGTAATTCATAATTGTCCTTGTCCCTCCCGTAATTCGTAATTCGTAATTTCTACTTCGGCATCAGCCGAAGTAGCACCGCGCACCCCATGCCGCCGCCGATGCAGAGGGAAGCGAGGCCGGGGGAGCGGCCGGAGCGGAGCATCTCGTGGAGGAGGGTGACGACGATGCGGTTGCCGGAGGCGCCGATCGGGTGACCCAGGGCGAGCGCGCCGCCGTTGACGTTCGCGCGGGCCTTGATCCACTCCTCCGTGACGCCGTGGTCGGCGGCGAGCTGGCGGATCACGCCGAGGGACTGGGCGGCGAAGGCCTCATTTAGTTCGATGAGCGCCACGTCGGCGAGGCGGAGGGCGGCCTTGTCCAGCGCGCGGGCGATGGCGGGGACGGGGCCCATGCCCATGAAGTCCGGGTCGACGCCCGCCTGCCCGGTGGCCACGATCTCGGCGAGGGGCGCGAGGCCGAGGCGATCGACCGCGGAGGCCGAGGCGACGAGGACGAACGAGGCGCCGTCGTTGAGGCCGGAGGCGTTACCGGCGGTGACGGTGCCGTCCGGCTTGAAGGCGGGCTTCAGGGAGGCGAGTTTCGCGGGGGTGGAGGCGCGGTTGGGGAACTCGTCGGTGTCGAAGCGGAGGTCACCGCCGCGGGCGGGGACGGCGACGGGGACGATCTCGCCCGCGAACCGGCCGGCGTCGATGGCGTCGATGGCCTTGCGCTGGGAGGCGTAGGCGAAGGCGTCCTGCTCCTCGCGGGTGATGGCGTAGCGTTCGGCGATATTCTCGGCGGTGAGGCCCATGTGCTGGCCGGAGAAGGCGTCGGTGAGGCCGTCGCAGACGACGTGGTCGAGGAGCGCGAGGTTGCCCATCTTGTGGCCGACGCGGGTGGCGCCCGGGGCGACGAATCCCGCGCCGGACATGGCCTCCGTGCCCCCGGCGAGGATCAAGTTGGCCTCCCCGGCGCGGATGGCGTTGCAGGCGGCGAGGATGCTCTTCATGCCGCTGCCGCAGATCATGTTGATCCCGTGCGCGGGCACCTCCCGCGGGATGCCGCCCTTGATGGCGGCCTGGCGGGCGACGCCCTGCCGCTGGCCGGCGGAGAGGACGTTGCCGACGATCACCTCGTCGATGGCGGCGGGGGGGACGCCGGTGGTGGCGAGGATGTCGCGGATGACCGCGGCCGCGAGGTCGGCGGCGGGGACGGGCGCGAGGGCGCCGAGGAATTTACCGATGGCCGTTCGCTTGGCCGCGATGATGTAGACTTTGTTCATGACTTGGATTTTTCGTGGATGGATTGGAGTTTTTCGGCGAGCAGGGGGATGATCTCCCGCGCGTCGCCGACGATGCCGAGGTCGGCCGCCTGGAAGATGGGCGCGGTCTTGTCCTTGTTGATGGCGATGATGTAGCCGGACTCTTCCATGCCGGCGAGGTGCTGCACGGCGCCGGAGATGCCGGCGGCGACGTAGAGGTCGGGGCGGACGGTCTTGCCGGTCTGCCCAACCTGCCGCTCGTGCGGGATGACGCCCGCGTCGACCATCGCGCGGGAGGAGGCGACCTCCGCGCCGATGACGGCGGCGAGGCGCTCGAGGAGGCGGAAGCCGTCGGCGTCGCCCATGCCCCGCCCGCCGGAGAGGAGGACGCGGGCGGCGGTGATGTCCACGCGGGGGCGCGTCTCCCGCTCGAGGCCGGTGACGCGCGTGCGGAACTTGGCCGGGTTGAAGCGGGGGGCGACGGGTTCGACAACGCCCCGGCGGCCGTCGTCGGGGGCCTGCCCGCGCATGACGCCGGGGCGCACGGTGGACATCTGCGGGCGGTGTTCCTTGCAGAGGATCGTGGCCATGAGGTTGCCGCCGAAGGCGGGGCGGGTCATCAGGAGGTCGCCGTCGTCGGAGATCTCGAGGGCGGTGCAGTCGGCGGTGAGGCCGGTGGCGAGCCGCGCGGAGAGGCGCGGGGCGAGGTCGCGCCCGATGGTGGTGGCGCCGAGGAGGAGGATGGCCGGGCGGCGTTCCTCCACGAGCTGGTGGAGGGCCTGGGCGTAGGGTTCGGTCGCGTACGCGGCCAGCTCCGGGGCGTCGACGAGGAGCACCCGGTCGGCGCCGCGGGCGATGCACCCGGGGGCGAGACCGGCGACGCGCTCGCCGAGGAGGAGGGCGTGCACCTGCTCGCCGAGCTTGTCGGCGAGTTCCCGGGCCTTGCCCAGCAGCTCGATGGCGACGTTTTGGAGGACGCCCTCGCGTTGTTCCGCGAAGACGAAGACGTGCTTGTACAGGGTTTTATCCATGACGTGGTGTTAGATGATGAATTTTTCTTGTAGCGCGCGCGCGATGATCTCCACGGCCTCCGCGGGGGAGACCTCGTGCAGGACGCCCGCGTTTTTGGCGCCCCGCGTGAAGGATTTGAAGACGCGCGTGGGGGAACCGGCGAGGCCGATAGCCCGGTCGTCGACGGTGACGCGGGAGCGATCCCAGCGCTCGACCTCGCGGTCGTAAGCCTCGACGATGCCGCGGACGGGCATGTAGCGGGGCTTGTTGGCACCGGCGAGGACGGTGAGGAGGCAGGGCAGGCAGGTCTCGACGGTCTGGTGACCTTCCTCGACGGCGCGGCGGACGGCGAGGAGGGCGGGGGCGACGAGCGTGGCCTCCTCGGCGTAGGTCACTTGCGGGAGGTCGAGGTGCTCCGCGATTTGCGGCCCGACCTGGGCGGTGTCGCCGTCGATGGCCTGCCGCCCGGCGATCACGAGGTCAAACGGGATGGCGCGCAGGGCGCCGGCGAGGGTGTTGGAGGTGGCGAGGGTGTCCGCCCCGGCGAATTTTCGATCGCTGAGCAGGATGGCCCTGTCGAC
>JAISAV010000205.1 GCA_031266545.1 Odoribacteraceae bacterium
CCGTTTCGCGTAACCGAAATTATTTGATCTAACGCTTTTAATGCCATTGCCATGAAAGAAGAGGTAGCCCTGCCCGACATTTCTCGATGCATCAGCAAGTTCAAGCAAACGTTCAAGCACGTTGCCGAGGCCGAGTTCGCGAAGTTGCTCGCGGACGCGACCGTCACGGCGTATAAAAAAGGGGAGTTCGTCTACGAGGAAAATTCCCGCGTCAAGGGGTGTTACCTCCTCTATTCCGGTATCGTCAAGATCTTCCAGACGGGAAACGAGGGGAAGGAGCAGATCATCCGCCTCGGGAAAGAGGGCGACCTCTTCGGTTTCCGGTCGGTGATCCGCGAGGAGCCTGCCTGCACCTCCGTCGAGACGCTCGCGGATTGCATCCTGTGTCACGTCCCCGGCCGCTCGCTCGTCGAGGCCATCACGCGCAGCCCCGCCTTCGCCAACGAGATGATGCAAATCGCCTGCCGGGAGCTGGGCGACGCCAACCGCTACATCAAGGATATCGCCCAGAAACCCGTGCGCGCGCGGCTCGCGGAGATCCTCCTCCTGATCGCGGGCGACTTCGGGCTGGAAAAGGACGGGGCGCTGACGCTCAACCTGACGCGGGGGGACCTGAGCAACTTCGTCGGGACGGCCACGGAGACGCTCATCCGCCTGCTCTCCGAGTTCAAGAACGAGCGGCTTATCGCGACCAGGGGGCGGCGTATCCGCCTGCTGGACGTCGACCGCCTGCGCCTCATCGCGGGCTAATCCATAAATAAATAAAACGCGCGGCCATTTGCGATTTTAATTCTTACCTTTGCACGAAACTAAAAAAACCACTTTACTATGCCACAAGTATCAGAAAAAGGGAAAGCGATGCCCGCTTCCCCCATTCGCAAGTTAGTCCCCTTCTCCGACAAGGCGAAAGAAAAGGGGATTCACGTGTATCACTTGAACATCGGGCAACCGGACATCCCCACGCCGGAGGTAGCCCTGCAGGCCATGAAGAATTGCCACGAGACGGTCATCGAGTACACCCACTCCGCGGGCAACCTCTCCTACCGGAAAAAGCTGGCGGGATACTACCGGCGCGTGGGGATCGACATCACCGAGAAGAACATCCTCGTGACCACCGGCGGATCGGAGGCCATCAGCATCGCGTTCATGTCCACGCTGAACCCCGGTGACGAGATCATCATCCCCGAGCCTTTTTACGCCAACTATTACTCCTTCGCGACGATCTGCGGCGTGACCATCAAGACCGTCACCTCGTACATCGAGCAGGATTTCGCCCTGCCCCCCATCGCCGAGATCGAGAAGGTGATCACCCCCCGCACGCGCGGGATCGTGATCGTCAACCCGAACAACCCGACGGGCTACCTCTACTCGCGGCAGGAGCTGGAGCAGGTGGCCGCGCTGGTGAAGAAACACGACCTCTTCCTCTACGCCGACGAGGTGTACCGCGAGTTCTGCTACGACGGCTTGAAGCACTTCTCGACGATGCAGCTGGAGGGCGTGGAGCAGAACGTGATCCTCGTGGACTCCGTCTCCAAGCGCTACAGCGAGTGCGGCCTACGCGTCGGCGCGATGATCTCCCGCAACGAGGAGGTGATGGCCGTCGCCCTGAAGTTCGGCATGGCGCGCCTCTGCTCGCCCGCCATCGGCCAGATCATCGCGGAGGCGTCGCTCGACACCCCGGACTCCTATTTCAAGGCGGTGAACAGCGAGTACATCGAGCGCCGCGACTTCATGGTGGAGGCCCTCAACAAGATGCCGGGCGTGGTGTGCCCGAAACCCAAGGGCGCGTTCTACGCCGTGGTGCAATTGCCGGTGGACGACTCCGACAAGTTCGCGCGGTGGCTGCTGGAAGAGTTCGAGTACGAGCGGCAAACCGTCATGGTGGCCCCCGCCAGCGGCTTCTACTCGACGCCGGGACTGGGGAGAAACCAGGTGCGCATCGCGTACGTCCTGAAGATTTCGGAACTCAAACGGGCCATGCAAGTCCTCGCGAAAGCGCTGGAATGTTACCCCGGCCGGGTGTTGTAAATCCTCACCACCACGCGACGTCCCATGACATCAGATCCCAAATTCAACGACATCAGGCCGTTCACGGGAGACGAGGTGCCCGCCGCCACGAGGCGGCTCGGCACCTCCGAGGAGTTCCTGTCGCTCTTCTCGCGCATGCTCAAGTCGGGGCGGGAGCCACTCTCCGCCGCGTTGCAGCAGGTGTCCACCCTCGACGAGTTCCAGCACTGCTTCTTCATCCCCATGATCAAGGAGCTTACCCGGATGACCACGGGCGGGGTAACGCTTTCCGGGCTGGAAAACTTGTCGAGGGAGAGCGCTTACCTCTTCGTCTCCAACCACCGGGACATTATCCTCGACTCGGCCATCCTCAACTCCCTGCTCCTCGACAACGACTTCCCCTACTGCCAGGCCGCCATCGGCAGCAACCTGCTGATCAATAGCTGGGTCACGGACATGGTAAAGCTCGACTCCTGTTTCGTCATCGAGCGCGGCTTGCCCGCCAAGGAGATGATCGCCAGCGCCGGGCTGCGCTCCCGTTACATCCGCGACCTGATCAAGGAGGGAACCCGCTCCGCGTGGATCGCGCAGAAGGAAGGGCGGGCCAAAAACGGCGACGACCGGACGCAGCACGCCCTCCTGAAGATGTTCAAGATGAGCGGGCCGAAGGAGTTCGCCGAGAATTTCCGGGAACTACACATCGTCCCCCTCGCCATCTCCTACGAGTGGGAGCCGTGCGACGACATGAAGACCGACGAGCTGTACCAGAAGGGCGCCGGGGAGTACGTCAAGACGCCGGAGGACGACATGAAGAGCATGTACCGCGGCCTCGCCGAGTACAAGGGAAGGGTGCATTTCTCCATCGGGCGCCCCGTCGACGCGGAACTGGACGCCATCGGGCGCCTCCCGAACAACGGCGATCGCGTCGCCGCCCTCGCGGGGCACATCGACGAGATCATCCACCGGAACTACAAGCTGTGGCCCAACAACTACATCGCCTACGACCTCCTGCACGGCAGCGCCAAGTTCGTCGCCGCGTACTCCGGCGAGGAGAAAGCCGCCTTTATCAAGACCATGAAGCAAAAAATGGATCGCCTCGACGGCAACCGTTCCATCCTGAACGGCATCTACCTCGACATCTACGCCAATCCCGTGAAGAATCACATGAAGACACAACCCGCTTAAGACATCACGCGTGAAAAAAACTCGTTTCTTGCTTATCCTGGCCGCCTTCCTCGTCATGATCTCCAGCACGTTGATCCTGTTCGGGCGCGACCCGTACTACCCCGTGTACCTCAACATCGCCGCGATGGTCGCGATCGCCGTCGCGGTATCGATTAAAAAGAAATAGCCCCATGTATAAATTCAAACGTCGCGTCTTCGCCGGTCACCGAAGCATGGAATTTTGGTTCGGGCTGACCAGCAAGAGCCGCGATCACCACTTCAACTTCACGCTCTACCTCCTGACCGAAGGCCCCGGCGCCACGCTGGATCACGCCGAACGCCTGCGGAGCGGCATCCACTCCAAGGGCGAGGCCGAGCGCTTCGCCGTGCAGTACGCGGGGGAGCTCCTCCGGGCGCTGCTGGAACGGGAAAAGGGGTGGGAACAGCAAAGCGACGTCATAACAGAACCTACCGATGAATAACAGAGTACGCGTGCGCTTCGCGCCAAGTCCCACGGGAGCGCTTCACCTCGGGGGCGTGCGCACGGCCCTCTTCAACTACCTTTTCGCCCGCCACCACGGCGGCGACTTCCTGCTGCGCGTCGAGGACACCGACCAGGCCCGCTTCGTGCCGGGAGCGGAGGAGTACATCATCAACGCCCTCAAATGGTGCGGCCTCACCGTCGACGAGGGCGTCGGCGTGGGCGGCCCCTTCGCCCCCTACCGCCAGAGCGAGCGCAAGGCGCTGTACCGGCAATTTGCCCTCGACCTCGTCGCCTCCGGGCACGCGTACCTCGCCTTCGACCCGGCCGGGGAGCTGGACGAGCACCGCGCCGCCGCCGAGGCAAAGGGCGAGACCTTCGTCTACGGCGGCCGCAACCGCCGCGCCCTGAAAAACTCGCTCGCCCTCCCCCCCGCGGAGGTACGAGGGCTGCTGGACGCGGGCGCGAGCCACGTGATCCGCTTCAAGATGCCCGCGTACGAGGAACTCGTCCTCCGCGACATCATCCGCGGCGAGGTGCGCTTCAACACCTACCTGCTCGACGACAAGGTGCTCTTCAAGGCCGACGGGATGCCCACCTACCACCTCGCCAACGTCGTGGACGACCACCTGATGCAGATCTCCCACGTCATCCGCGGCGAGGAATGGCTCCCCTCCCTGCCGCTGCACGTGCTGCTCTACCGCGCGTTGGGCTGGGAGAGGACGATGCCCCAGTTCGCCCACCTGCCGCTCATCCTGAAGCCGGTGGGCAACGGCAAGTTGAGCAAGCGCGACGGCAACAAGATGGGTTTCCCCGTCTTCCCGATGGAGTTCACCGACCCCGAGACGGGCGAGAAATGGCGCGGCTACAAGGAGGACGGCTACCTCCCGGAAGCCTTCATCAACATGCTGGCCCTGCTGGGCTGGAACCCCGGCACGGAGCAAGAGATCTTCTCGCTGGACGAGCTGTGCGAGCAATTCACGCTGGAATGCGTCAACAAGTCGGGCGCGCGCTTTAGCCCGGACAAGGCGAAATGGTTTAACCACAAATACCTGCAAGAGAAGCCCGACGCGGAACTCGCCGCCTCGCTCGCCCTCCTGCTCGCGGACGAAGGCATACATTACGACGAGGCGCGCCTCGCGCGCGTCTGCCACCTGTTAAAGGAGCGGGCGAACTTCGTGTCGGACATCCGCGACGCCTCCCGCTTCTTCTACAGCGCCCCCGGCTCGTACGACGAGAAGGGGAGGCGCAAGAACTGGAAGGAGGAGACCCCCGCGTTGATGCGCGAACTCGCGGGCGTGCTCGCGGGCGTGGCGGACTTTACCGCCGCCGCCACCGAGGCCGCCGTCCGCGCGTGGGTCACCGGCAAGGAGATCGGCCTCGGCAAGGTGATGAACCCCTTCCGCCTCGCCATCATCGGCGCCGCCGACGGCCCGGCCCTGTTTGAAATCATCGAGATACTGGGAAAAGAAGAGACCCTCGCCCGCCTCGCGACGGCCGTCGAACGCTTGCGCGCGGGAAACTGACGACCATGGAAATATCCTCCCACGACCTGCTCGTGGCCTTCGGGCTGACCCTCTTCGCCGGCCTCTCCACGGGCATCGGCAGCGCGATCGCCTTCCTCTCCAGGAAGACGAACAAGCGCTTCCTCTCGCTCGCCCTGGGCTTCAGCGCGGGGGTCATGATCTACATCTCGTTTGTCGAAATCTTCCCCGACGCGCGGGAGGCGCTCGAACAACGCTTCGACAAGTGGACGGCGAGCCTCGTCACCGCCCTCTCCTTCTTCGCCGGCATGGCCCTGATCGCCGTCATCGACAAGCTCATCCCCTCGCGCGAGAACCCCCACGAGGTGAAATCCGTGGAGAGCATGAACGACGCTAGCCCGCGCGACCGCAAGCTGTCGCGCGTGGGGGTACTCACCGCCGCCGCCATCACCATCCACAACTTCCCCGAGGGGCTGGCCACCTTCATCTCCGGCCTCTCCAACCCCGAGATCGCTTACCCCATCGCCGTCGCCATCGCCATCCACAACATCCCGGAAGGGATCGCCGTCTCCGTGCCCATCTTCTTCGCCACCGGCGACCGGAAGAAGGCCTTCGTCTACTCCTTCCTCTCCGGCCTCGCAGAACCTGCGGGGGCCGTCGTCGGCTACCTCCTCATCATCTCCCTCGTCGGCGTCAACGCCACCGTCCTCGGCATCCTCCTCGCCCTCGTCGCCGGCATCATGGTCTTCATCTCCCTCGACGAGTTGCTCCCCACCGCCAAGGAGTACGGCGCCCACCACCTCTCCATCTACGGCCTCGTCGCCGGCATGGCCCTGATGGCCTTTAGCCTGCTACTCTTTTGAAAATTATGAATTATGAATTATGAATTACGAATGACGTTGTTGCAACGGAGCGCTAGATATGAATTTAGCTAACTCCGTTGCTACTTCTTCATACTACTTTGTAAGAATCGGGCATACCCATCCCGGTAAACTTATTCAATAACAGGCATTTTAACTTTACTTCGGTTGTTTGATTTTCAATTAGGCGAGCATCCAGTTCTCCTCCAAAAACTGTTTTATACCTGAACATGACCACCTCGTTTAAACTTCGTTGATGATAGCCACTTTCCTGCTTCCATTTTTTGACCCCGTGTTCTTGTATGTACTCGATAGTCTCGTTGCGCTGGATCAAATGGCCGGGTACCGGTTT
>JAISAV010000249.1 GCA_031266545.1 Odoribacteraceae bacterium
GTGGAGCCGCGCACCACGTCAAAATATTCCCTGATCCCGAAGCGCTCGAGCATCCCTTCCAGCAGGTCTTCCTTCAGGGCCGAGAGCACGTGCTGGCGGGCGCCCGCGCGGCGGATCGCGGCGAGCGCCGCCCTGGCCCCGGCCGTCAGCGCGACGCCGCCCGCGAGGCTCGCGTAGGTCTCGACGTACTCCACGGAGATGGCGTGCCAGTCCTCCCGGGAGAGATCGAAGCCGAGCGACTCGTAATAGGGACGCACCGGGAACCCGAATCGCTCCCGGTAGCGGCGCGTCGTGACGGCAGGCAACGCCCGCGCCGCGAGCATGCAGTTGATCGCCCGCACGCTGGCGGCGACGTCGTCTAACAGCGTCCCGTTCCAGTCCCAGATGACATGCTTGTATTTTTTCATGGATAAGCGCCCCCTCGCTTTGTCCCCGCCCGCGTCAGGCGGCGGGGGGATTGTCGTCGTGCCCGTTCACAAGTTCTCCCGTATCGTCGCCGCGAGGGCGGCCATCTCGTCCGCGGGGATGGACAATTTCGGGCGCGAGAAATCAAGGTCGTGCAGGCCATGTAGCGGCACGAGGTGCACGTGCGCGTGCGGCACCTCGAGGCCGATGACGGCGACGCCCACCCGCCGACACGGCACGCTCTTCTCGATGGCCAGCGCCACCTTACGGGCGAACGTCATCAGCCCGGCCAGCTCCTCGTCCTCGAGGTCGAAGAGGTAATCCACCTCCCGTTTCGGCACCACCAGCGCGTGCCCCCGTTGCAGGGGGGAGATGTCGAGGAAGGCGTAATGGCGCTCGTCCTCGGCCAGCTTGTAGGAGGGAATCTCCCCGTTGATGATTCTGGTAAAGATCGTGGAGGCCATCGCGTCAGAGGCTGATGTTCACGATCTCGAACTGCACCGTGCCGGCCGGCACCTGCACCTCTACAACGTCCCCCAGCTTCTTCCCGATCAGCGCCCTGGCGATGGGGGTGCTGACCGACAGCTTGCCCGACTTGAAGTCGGCCTCGGTCTCGGAGACCAGCAGGTAGGTCATCGTGGCGTCGGTCTTCACGTTGCGGATGGTCACCTTGTTCAGGATCTGCACCTTCTTCGTGTCGACCTGCGACTCGTCGATCACCCTGCAGTTCGTGACGGTGTCCTGCAACCGGGCGATCTTGGCCTCCAGCAATCCCTGGGCGTCCTTGGCGGCGTCGTACTCGGCGTTTTCCGATATGTCGCCTTTCTCGATAGCCTCGCCGATCGCCTTGGATATCTTGGGGCGTTCCACGTTTTGCAACTCCTCCAACTCGTCTTGCAATTTTTTCAGCCCCTCCTTTGTCACGTAATACACTTTTCTTGTCATACGGTCATAGTTTACTCGCGGTTTTCACCTTTTTTAAATTAAACGATAAGCAAAAACAAAGGACACTTATCCTAACAATAAGTGTCTTCGTCGAGAGGAGGATCCCGGCCGGGAGGCCTCCCTTCACGAACAAAGGTATTTCATTTTTTTCGATCGGCAAAATTTTCCGCGACAAAAATATTTGCCGGGCGATCCCGCGGGAGGGGCGTCGTCCCGCGCCGCAACATTTTTTTTTGCCTTCCCGCGATGAGTTCTCGATTAAAAGAACTACTATTGCCCCGGATTATTAGCACGCTCACGCCAAGGTTGCATGGAAGAAACGTCAAGACCACCGAAACAAAGGGGTGACCCCCGGGAGGAGACCGTTGAAAAGATTCAAGACTTTTTCACGCGGTACTACGCCTCGTTGCTCTCCTTTGCGCGCCGCTACGTGGCGCGGGAGGTGGCCGAGGACGTGGTGCAGGACGTCTTCGTCCGCCTGTGGGAGGAGCACGAGCGGCTCGCCCGGGTGGGGGACGTCCCGGCGTACGTCTACCAGATGGTCCGTTACCGCTGCCTGAACCACGTCCGGGACGAGAGGACGCGGGGGCTGCTCGCCCGGCGCTACCTCGCGGGGTGGGACGAGGAGGAGGTCGACGGCTACATCGAGGAGGAGACCTTCCGCCGCCTCATGGAAGGGATCGAGGAGTTGCCCCCGGCCTGCCACGCGATCCTGTCGCTGGGGCTGGAAGGGCACAAGGCCGCCGAGATCGCCGAGCGCCTCAACATCGCCATCAGCACGGTAAAAAAGCAAAAGCAGATCGCCCGCCGGATCCTGAGGCAGAAGCTCGGCCTGCTCGTGATCCTCGCGGGGTGCCTCGGCGCCCGGGCATTTAGAAATTTTTCTTGATTTTCCCCCCTTCCCGCTTACTCCCTTTTTCCCCTCGCCGTGTCATCCATGTAAATGTACAACATGATCACGAACGAACTTGAACGACACGACCGGGTCGCGCGCCTGCTGGCCGGGCACCTACAAGGCTCCCTGACGGGCGACGAGGCCGCCGAGCTGGAACGCTGGAAGGAGGCCTCCGGGCGCCATCGCGCGCTCTACCGCGAGATCACCGGCGAGGATTTCCTGCGCGACAAGCTGGAAGAGGCCGCGCGCGTCGACCACGTGGCCGCGTGGCTGGCCATCAACGCCCGGCACGCGCGGCGGGCGAGGGCGAGACGCGTCCGCCGGGCCACCGCCGCGGCGGCCGTGGTGGCGCTGGTCGCCGGGGCGGTGTACCTGCTGGCGCCGGGGCGGGGGCCTCTCCCCTCGCCGGTCGCCGCGATCGTGCCGGGGGAGCTGAAGGCCGAGCTGGTGCTGCCCGGCGGGGAGGTGATCCGGCTGGACAAGGACTCGCGCGTGGGCGAGCTGCTCGCGTCGTCCTCCCCGTCGCCGGTGGCGACCCCCGGGAGGCCGGGCGACCACGTGCTCCGCACGCCCCGCGGCGGCGAGTACACCGTGACGCTGCCCGACGGGACGACCGTCTACCTGAACGCGGAGTCGGAACTGCGCTTCCCGGTGGCCTTCGAGGCGACGGGGCGGAGCGTGAGCCTCGCGGGGGAGGCCTACTTCGAGGTGGCGCGCGACGACGCGGCGCCGTTCCGCGTGGAGCTAGCGACGTCCGTCGTGGAGGTGCTGGGCACCTGCTTTAACGTCCGCGCCTACGCCGACGAGGAGGAGACGCGGGCGACGCTCGTCGCGGGATCCGTCCGCTTCGCCGCGGGCGACCGGGAGGTGATCCTGCGCCCCGGCGAGCAGGGGGCGCTCGACCGCCTCGGCCGCCTCGACAAGCGGGAGGTGGACGTGGAGCTGTACGCGGGCTGGAAGGACGGCTACTTCGCGTTCGACCAGACGCCTCTGGAGGAGGTGATGGCCAGCATCGCCCGCTGGTACAAGATCGACGTGGTCTTCGACGACCCGGCGCTCCGGGAGATCTCCTTCTCCGGCATCGTGAAGCGTTACGAGAACTTCAGCACGATCGTCGAGATGCTGGAAATGACCGGCGACACGAGGTTCGTGATCGACAATAACAAGGTAAAGATACAGAGATAAGAAAGGGCAGGATAGTGACGTATCCTGCCCCGGAAAGCCGGGAAGTCCCGGCCATGTTTTACACAAACGTTCAAAATTATGCAAAAAAAACGAACCCGCCGCCCCTCGAGGGGAAAAAGGCGATTTAAAATTTTCTTAACGATGAAACTGGTAGTACCCCTCTTGTTCCTGTTCACGCTACAGATGAACGCCACGACGTACGGCCAAGAAACCCGGGTGAGCGTGAATCTCGAGAAGGCCACCTTCCGCGAAACCGCACGGGCGCTGAAGGCCGAGACCGGGTACACGTTCCTCTACCGCGACCAGCAGGTGGAGGCGCTCCGCCCGTTCAGCATCCGGTGCCACGACATGGAACTGAGGGAGGTGCTGGAAGCCTGCCTGAAGGATTCCGATCTCACGTTTAAGGTCGTCGACCAGACGATCGTCATCATGCCCCGCGGCGACGCGGGACTGCCGCTCGCGCAGCCGCGGCAGGTGAAGGTGACCGGCTCCGTGGTCGACGCGCAGGGGAACCCCGTCGCGGGCGCGACCATCCTCCTGAAAGGTTCCACGATCGGCACCTCCACCCGCGCGGACGGGACGTTCGAGCTGACGATCCCGGCGGTGAGCGATCCCGTGCTGGTCGTGAGGTTTATCGGGATGAAGAGCCGGGAGATGCCCGCCACCAGCGATAAACCCCTCGCGATCACGCTGGAAGAGGAGATCACGGAGATCGCCGACGTGGTGGTGACCGGGATCTTCGTCAAGGCCAAGGAGAGCTACACGGGGGCCGTCACCACGATCACGGCCAGCGAGCTGAAGGCGTCGGGCAACCGCGGCATCCTATCGTCGATACGCAACATCGACCCGAGCTTTAACATTATCGACGA
>JAISAV010000254.1 GCA_031266545.1 Odoribacteraceae bacterium
CTTGTTCGTGAAAAAGGTTACTCTTGCACGCAGCGGACGCTACAGTACGTGGGCGGGTAGGGATCGATCGATAACGTGGTGGTACCGTTGGCGGCGGTACCGTTACCCCACCAGTAGCCGACCATGCCCCAGTGCCTCCACAGGCCACCATTAGCGTAGTGGTAGTCCCCGGCGAAAGCGCCATTAGAGGCTCCGTTCGGGTTCCGCCACCATTTACCAATCGTGTTCGGGGTGGCGTTGACTTCCGTTACCAGGTCGCTAAACTCCGCGGTATTGGGAAGATGCCAGCCTTCGGGACAAGCGGTTGCCGCTTGCCCGCTTTCATAATAATAACCGTTCAGCGAGCCGCGAGTCGCGTTTTGCACTTCATGCCCGTCACTCTCCCCGGCCGCGTTCAGCCCGTAGCCTTTGGCTATCCATGTACCCTCCATCGAATTCTGGACCATCCAGCACTTGCCGCCGTACATGTGCGTCATGTAGTCGTTATTACCAATATGCTTGATGACGGGAGTGGCGTCCAGGCCGCAGACCATGCCCTTGATGATAACGGTAGCGGGGGCCGCCCGCCCGGTGGGATCGACGAGGGTAAGCGTGGCGATCTTGCCATCTAGCGTCTCGTTGGCCACCAGCTTGAAGGATACCGGCACGCCGGTACCCGTGTTGGGGCCGCCCTCCACCCCTACCAGCGACGCGGCGTAGGCGGGATCCAGTATCCCGTCATCGTCCACCACGCTGGTGATCTTCCACGGCGTGTTGCTCTTCACGGTGAACGAGTGGACGGTGGCGTTGCTCAGCGCGTACGTCGCCGAGCTGGAAGTGATGTAGTAATTGTCGTGGCCCAGCGCGAGGGTGGCCGTCTCGGTGCTGGCGTTGGCCGTGGCCGTGAACGTCACCGTCGAGCCTCGCGAGAGGAAGGGAGTGTTCGTGACCTCGGCCCCGGTCAGCGCCTTGGGGCGGATGGTCAAGACCATCCTGTCGGCCCCGGCGGGGGTGACGATCGTGGTGTTCCCGGGCGTCCCGGGCTTGTCGCTGTTGTCGTCGAACGCGAAATCGCCCGTGATGCTCGCGGTGATCGCGGCGTCGACCGGGTACCAGTTCAGCAGGAACATCCGCGCCTCCGGCTGCTCCCCGGAGGCCGAGGAAAACGCGAGCGTCGAGATGTTCGGCGCGCCGCTCACCTCCGTCACCCACACGTCCACGTCCACGGCGTAGCGCTGCGTGACCGTCACGACGAAGTCGAGCCGGCCGGCCGTGATATGAATGTAGCCGGCGCGATCGCCGCCGCTCTCGTTCCTCGTCACGTTGAAGATCACCTCGTCCACGTTTCCCGCCCCGGAAAATGACCCGAGCAGCCCCGTGATCCACGGCTCGGCGTTCCCCTCGAACGTCACGCTCGACGTCCACGCGACGCTACTCTTGACGGTAAACCGGTTCCCGGTACGCGCGATGCCCTGCAGGAGAAACTCCGTCTGGCTGGCGGCCAGGTAGTTCACCCCGTCGAAGACGATATTCGGGAGCGTTTTCTCGTTCCAGTCGAGCACCTCCGCCTTGATATTCGCCGGCTTGTTCGCGAAGGCGTCCTCCTTCGTCGGGTAGCCCGCGTCGGTGACCTCCTGTATCTCCACGTTGTAACTGTGATTCCTGAGCAGCGGCAGGTACTTCTCCTGCTTGTCGATAAAATCCACCCGGTAGTAGGTGAGCGCCGGGCCACCCCTGTAACGACCGCCGATCACGAGACAGGTATTCTCCGGCAGCTCGAGATCCGTGCCGCTCCCTTTCGCGGCCTCGAAGGTGTAAATCCCCTGCACGAACGCGGACTTCTCCGCGTCGTCAACCTCGTACTCGAGCGGCTCCAACACCCTGAGTTTCGTGATGTTGTCGACCAGCAGGCCAAGCCCGGGCAGGCGCGGCGCGACGGCCACGAGATCCTCCCCGTTCCACTCGTCCCCGTCGTACCCCGCGGGCAACGCCACGGCGGTAGGCGCGACGCTCCCCGCGCGACTATAATTATAAAGGTACACGTGGGTCATCTCGAAAACGTCCGCCGCGTCTTCCTCCTCCTCGTCCTCCGCCTCGTACAGCGTGATGTTCACGCGCGCGACGGCCCGCGTCAGCGTGACGTTCGCCACCGGGGCGGACGACGACGACTCCGGGTCTATCACGACGCCATTTTTATACCCCCACATCGGGATGCCGTGAAAATTATTTTCCGTCCACTCCTGCCCCGTGCTGAACTGCATCACCAGCCCGTTGAGCGCGTTCGCGCGGGAGACGTCGGTCGTGGCGGGCGTCGCGGGCACGAGCACGTCCTTGTAGGCGTACGCCGCGTTGACAAACGATTCCCGCGCGTTGGCCAGCACGACGACGTTCCACGTGCCGCCCGGCAGCTTGACGTTAAACTTCTTCTTGTTGGAGGGGGTGCCGTCGTCCGCGATGTTACTGCCGACGGCCCGGTAATGGAACTTGTCCGAACCGTCCGCGGTAAACAGCAGCACGTCCACCGTCTTCACCTCGTCCTCCTGCGGGACGGTCAACGCGCGGGAGGCCGGCGGCCCGGGCACGGAGAGGGCGAGCGTCACGAGATGCTGCCCGTCGCCGGGGAGCGGCGCGCTTTCTTCCACGTTTACCACGCAGGCCCCGGCGAGTAGCGCGAGGGCCGCGATCAATACTTTTTTGCGATCAAACCGTTTCATTTTTCTATAGTTTTTACCTTCATCTAACATGCCCGATCATGAAAAAACCCTCGCGAAAGGCGTTGAAGCCTCCCCGAAGGTCGATATCTTGAACTATTTCCGGCCGCCTGCCGGTGCTTTCTGGCGGCTGAAAAAGCTTCCAACTCGCTGGTGGAAATTCGCGCTTTCCCGCGCCCGGCGCGAGAAAAATTAAAATTTTTATGTCCATTCTTTTGGTAGTCTCAAACATGCTTGCTAACTTTGGCGTGCTAACTCAACTTGAAAG
>JAISAV010000257.1 GCA_031266545.1 Odoribacteraceae bacterium
CTGGATCACCTCCCCCTCCAGCCCGCTGAGAAACACGTGGAGCCTCTCCGTGGAGGTCACCCTCTAAATGATCAGGTATTCCCTCGACCCGGGTTCGGGATAAGAAATGAAATCATGACGTTCGTGACAGACAGCACGAATCCCTCCCCTCGCCCCCGGGAAATCATCGCGATCTCCCGCGGGAGGGCCGAAAACTCGCACCATTTCAAAAAAAACTCGCGCGAGTTCAAACTAAACTCGCGCCATTTCAAAACAAACTCGCGCGAGTTTTGGACGCTTTC
This sequence comes from Odoribacteraceae bacterium, assembly GCA_031266545.1. GTDB lineage: Bacteria > Bacteroidota > Bacteroidia > Bacteroidales > Marinifilaceae > JAIRKS01. Next base: position 282 of record JAISAV010000257.1, read on the forward strand.
CCGGGCAACCGGGACGCGCGTCGGTCATTTGTTGCCCGATGGACGGGAACTATTTTCTATTGAGACATAAGCCCTAACGGGCTATTTTCAGGACATGACAGATAAGCGCCATGGCCCGGGTGACGGCTTTTTCCCCGTCCAGCGCGAGGAGGGAGACGGAAGGCGAGCAAGGGCGCGCGGTGAAAAGGTCGGGATCAAGCAGGTAGAGCGCCGCGAGATCATCCCACGTCTTCATGTGCCCGGCGTCGACGACGCGGCGTAGCGCGGGCGAGCGGTGGGCGGCGACGAGCAGGCGGGCGAGCGGCGCATCGATCGAGGAGATGGCCTCCACGAACGCGGGGTCGATCGTGATGGCGAGGTGTTCCCCGGAGATGATCCTCGCGGGGATGCCGCCGGAGAGGACGCGCGCGGCCGACGCGGGATCGGCGGCGTGGTTGGCGCTCGCTCGCGGGTCGTCGTGCCCGTTGTACCAGATCACGCGGGGGATGTTTTCCCGCGCCGCCGGGAGGCTATCGAGGAGGTCGGCGAGATTCGTCAGGGCGCCCAGCGCCACGAACGTGCAAGCCCCCTCGCGGGCGATCTCTCGCAAGAGCGCCACCGCGGGCGGGGCCTCGCCGTCATCGTCCCGCTCGTCGCCCCAGGGCACCCGCCGGGATTGCTCGCGCCAGCGGGGAGGGGGAAGGGCGAGCGAGCGCCCCGTGCCGATCAATATATCGTCTCGCCCGGCGGCACGCAGCAGGGCACGGACTTTCCGCGTGGCCTCGCCCGGCGACAAGGCCCCTTCCGAGGTAACGATCGCGCGGATCTCGACGGAAGGCGCGGCCAGCAAGAGGCATATCGCCCGGAGGTCGTCCGCCGCCCCGTCGGTGTCGATCACCACCCGCTCCTGCCCCCCGGCGAGGAGGGGCAGGAGGAGTAACGAGCAGGAGATCAAGCGTCGGCAGGCCACGTCGCGGCGCTTAGAAGGTGACGTTCACGCCGCCCGTGACGGTGGCGCGGGGCATGGGATAACCGGCGATGATCTGGTACCTCGTGCCGGCGAGGTTGTCCCCCTTCGCGAAGAGGCCGAGCCACCCCGCGGGGTGATAGGCCACGCGGGCGTCCCACAGGCCGAAGGACTCCTCGCCCGCGGCGCCGTTGTGGAGGCCGCTCGCGTGCTGGTAGCCCGTGGAGAGCCGCCACTTGCCGGCGCGGTAGGTGGCCGAGAGGTTAAACTGGCGGGCGGGGGCGTACAGCACGGGTTCCTCCATGTATAAATAGGAGTAGTTCCCTTGCACGCGCAGGTTTTTCAGCACGTCCCATCGCGCCGACAACTCGACGCCGCGGTGTTTAAAACGGCCGGTGTTCTTGCTCTCGAACGGCGGTCCCGTCTTGACAATAAGATTTTTACCGCGGGAGATAAAGGCGGTGACCTCCACGGCGAGGTCGCCCCCGCGAAAAGACTGCCCGGCGGATAACTCGTAATTCATCATGCTCTCCGGTTGCAAGTCGGGGTTAGCGCCCGCCCACCCGGCCTTGTAGAACAGGTCGCGGATGTTGGGAGAACGGAAACCCTTGGCGATGGACGCCTTGAAGACGCCGTCGCGGAACGGGCGGTAAGCGACGCCGGCCTGCGGGATCCACTCGACGCCGAAGCACTCGTTGTTCTCGACGCGGGCGCCCGCGTTCAACGTCCACTTGTCGAAGAGGGTCTGCTGGACGACGAGGTATCCCGCCAGCTCGTACAGGGAGGTGTCCACGTTGACGTTGTCGGGCATCGCGGGGTTCTTGAAATCGTCCCAGGCCCGCCCGCCGAAATTCTTGAAGTCAATACCCGCGGAGATCGTCGTGCCGCGGAAGGGCTGGACGCTCTGGTAGAGCTGGAAACCGTAATTGTGGTCGCGGGAACGGAAGAGGAAGCTCGACGGCGTTGGGGAGGCGGGGTAATAGCCGTCGTCAATCTCGTGGTCGCCAAAGTTGTAGAAAAAGGTGAAGGCCCCGTGGCTCTTGTCAAACCTGCTCTCGAGGGTCACGGAGGCCACCCCCCGGAGGATGTCGGCGACGTTGTCGAGGATGGGATCGGTCTTTGTCCCCGGGTTTTTCGTCTCGTAAGCGGCGATGTTGAGGTCTCCCCACGCGCGGAAGTGCTCGGAGAGGCGGTAAGACAGTTTCACGTAGCCGTTCGCGAGGTCAAAGCGGGCGCTCTTGTCGTCGCGGTGGCCATCCGTGTGGTTGTGGTCGAGGGAGAAGAATATCTCGCGGCGCCCCGCCTTCCCGGCGCCATGGCCCCGGATCTCGCGCGTGTTGTAGGAACCGGCTGCGAGGCTGGCGCCCTCGCTCCACCCCTCCCGGGTGGCCCCGCGCGTGATGATATTGATGACGCCGCCCATGGCGTTCGACCCGTAGAGAAGGGAGGCGGGGCCGCGTATGATCTCTACCCGCTCGACGTTGGAGGCGACGTAGGCGTCGGGCAGGTGGTGGCCCATGACGCCCATGTACTGCGGGTGGCCGTCGATGAGGACGAGCAACTCGGTGCCGCCGCCCACGCCGCGGAGGGTGATCGTGCCGGCGCCCGAACTACCCACGCCGAAACCCAGCACGCCTCGCTCGGTGATAAAGAGGCCGGGAACCTGCCCGGTCAAGGCCGATAAGAGGGCCGACTCGCCACTCTCCTCGATCTCCTGGCGGTTGACCACGGAGATGGTCGAGGGGAGATTATCCCGGCTCACCCGCGCGCGGGTGCCGGTTACCACCACTTCATCCAGACGGATGCTATCTCTTTGTGCCTGAACTGGTGAAATGGCGCAAAGCGCGAGGATGATTGTAAATACTGATCTCGTTTTCATAGACAAACATATTACGAATTAATAAAATCATGTTACTGTCGCGTCAAAAAAAAATTAACCGGGGTCATGCCCGTTGCTCGTTTTCGTCGTCGCGGGTTTCTCGCGGGGGTGGACATCGTCGGCCCGGGTCATCACCAATTTACCGTGATGCACGCCTTTCAAGGCGATGAGCTTGTCGGCAAGGTCTGTCAGGCGGTAGGCAGGCCCCTTGACGGCGAAGATGTCGAAGCCGACGGCACAGGAGAGGTGAAAGTGCTGCACGGCGAGGATCTCCCCGGCAAATGCCTGCTGCACGGCGGTAATCTTGCTCACCAGATCCCGCTTCTGCTGGGCGTAAACGAGGATGATGGCGCCCGCCACGGTATTCCCGCACTGCCACTTGCGCTCCACGGTATTCCGCTCGATCAACTGCCGCACGGCCTGCGAGCGGTTGGGGAAATCGTTCGCGCGCACGTAGTCGTCCAACGCGTCTAACAACTCGTTTTCAAGGGAAACGCTAAAGCGGGAAACTGCCATCAATATTACGTTTTTGGTTTAATCGCGGCCAAATATAGGGCAAGTCGCGGATATTTCCAAATTTATTCGCTCGCTCGCGCGGGATATTATTATCTTCGCGTAAAAATAAAAAAGATGAAAAAACAGATGATCTTATGGCTTGCCAGCGCGCTCCTCTTGCCGGTTTGCGTCGCGGCGAAGGCTCGCCTTGCTTTCCCGAAGGGGGTTAAACACGTGGTGATTATCGGTATCGACGGGTTGAGCGTCGCCGGTCTCGCGGGGGCCGTCACCCCTCACCTCGACGCCCTGACGAGGGAGGGGGCCGCGGGGCGCGCGCGCGTGGTGCTGCCCTCGTATAGCGCCCCCAACTGGGCCTCGATGCTGGCGGGGGCGGGGCCGGAGGCGCACGGCGTGACCTCGAACGAGTGGCGGGTTAATCGCCGCGATCTCGACCCGGTGGTGGCGAACGAGCGGGGTTTCTTCCCCACCGTGTTGAGCGTCATCCGGGCACAACGTCCCGCCGCCGGGCTTGCCATGTTTTATCACTGGGAAGGCATCGCGCACCTGTTCGAGCAGGAGGCCGCCACCGTCTCCCGGCGCTTCCCCACGGACGACGAGACCGCGGGAGCCATCGCGCGATACCTCCGGGAGGAGAAGCCGCTGTTCCTCTTCTCGCAACTCGACGAGGTGGACGCCGCCGGGCACGCCGCCGGGCACATGACGCCCGCCTACCTGCAAGCGGTTCACCACGCGGACTCGCTGGTGGGCGTTATCATGCAGGCGTTGCGCGAGGCGGGCATCGAGCGGGAAACGCTGCTGGTGGTCATCTCCGACCACGGGGGCACGGGACGCGGGCACGGTGGCAATAGCCCGGGGGAGGTATCTGTCCCCTGCATCTTGCACGGGGCCGGGGTGAAACGGGGATACGCGATCCCCGTCCCCCTCTACGTCTATGACCTCGCCCCGACCGTCACCTTCGCGCTGGGATTGCAAGGCTCTCCCGCATGGCGAGGGAAAGCAATCCGGTGCGCCTTCGAGGGTTTCGAGGCGGAGGACGATCCTTTAGCCCGCCCTTGAGCATGGAAACGCTGCTCCTTCACGCTTGTTGCGCCCCGTGCTCCGCGGCCGTCATCGAGTGGCTGCTGGGCAACGGGATCCGGCCCACGCTGTTTTACTTTAACCCGAA
>JAISAV010000002.1 GCA_031266545.1 Odoribacteraceae bacterium
AAAGTAAAGGTGTTCCCCTTGTGCCTCACGTCATCGGAAAACCATTCGGATAGCCCCATGGCCGTGCCCAGGCGGGAAAATAACACGTTCACCGATGAAGAAAAAATGTACTCCAATTCTATTTTCTTTCTCATAGCAAGCAATATTGCGGGGGCAATGTAAGCATTTTTCCCCGAAAAACCAATACCGCTTCAAATAAAAAGGGATTCACTACCTGACGTCATTTAAAAGCATGGGGGCTGCTCCGTTATTTTCTAAGGTGCCCTTCCTTATAAAGACCTGATTTCGGGATAAGTATAGCCCGTTAGGGCTTATATATCAATAGACAATATTTCCCATCCATTCACGAACGCCGTAGGTATTCAACCCCTATGGTTGTGCCATTTGACAAATTTGAAAAATTCACGATCAAGTGAATTCTTCAAATGTCTGGAACAGTGTCAAATGGCACAAGTTCAGATATGGACATTTTGGCCATTTTGATGGCCAAATGGCCTTATCTAACGGGGTTGCGAGGGAGAAAAGGCCGTTTTTCTATTGATATGGATGCCCTACGGGCAATAAATAACCGATTGATTTATATCATTTCTTATCCCGAACTCAGGTTCGTTAGAGTTTTCCCCGGCGCCGCAGTTCCCAGAAGCATTTGGCCGTTGCCTGTATGTCGGCGGCGGCGTTGTGCGCTTCCTCGAAATCGCACTGGAAGAGCGCGCGGTACAGTTCCGAGAGTTTCGGCCACTTGTAGCCGTACGGGCCGCGTATCGCACAAAAGTTCGTGGCGCGCTCCATCGTGCAGATTTTCTTCTTGCCGGGGAGGCTGTTGGGCATCTTGTTGCGGAGGAACTCGGCGCCGACGATTTTTTCGTCGAAGGCGATGTTGTGGGCAACAAGGCAGGTCGCCTGGCCGACAAGGGCTTCGAATTGTTGCAGGACGGACAGGAGCGGCGCTCCCTCGCGGGTGGCCCTTTCCGTCGTGATACCGTGGATGTTCGAGGACTCCACCGGGATGGTAAAGCCGTCCGGGCGGATGATGAAGTCGCCACTCGAGATCTCTTTCCCGTCGAGGTCGTGGAGCAGGTAGGCCAGTTGGACGAGACGGGGCCAGTTGGCCAAGTCCGTGACGGGGGCTTTCCAGTTTTTGGGTAGCCCCGTCGTTTCCGTGTCAAAGAATAGATACATGATAGTTTTTGGTTTTTAGTGATGATGAAGTTACTTGTTTTTCTTGCGTGCGGGACGGTCTATCTCATCGTTTGAAAGAGGTGAAAGACGGTGCCGCGGCCGTCGCCGTTGACGCGTAGCCGCTCGGCGCGGTACAGGCCCTCGCGGGAGATGCACTCGAGGGTGACCTCGTTATCTCCGGCGGCGAGGGGGACGCGCGCGTAGGAGATCGCATAAGGGAGGGTCTGCCAATTGCGCGTGTCGACCGTCTCGGTGGCGCTGTTGAAGATGCCGACGGCCAGCCCCAGCCACGGGTTTTGCTCGCGGGCGATGCGCTCGACGCTTGTCTTGACGACCAGCCGCGAGAGGGTGTTGAAGAGTTCCCGGGCGGCGCGGTCGCGGAGCGTCTTCAGGGCGATCTCGTTGATGTTCTCGACCATTTCCAGCGGGTAGCGCCGGTCGTTTATCGTCAGGCGACCGTTCACGTAGAACGGGGGGCGCACCGCGTAGCGGGGGAAGGCGATGGAAAGGGCGCGCGTGTCGCTCAAGCTCCCCATTCCCGCGCCCAGCACGAAGGGGAAGGATAGGCCGAGTTCCTCGTTCTGGAAGGTGACAATGCCACCCGCATGCGACGCGACGAGGTGAATCATCGAACGCTCCTTGACCGGGCCGAGGCCGTTGAGCCAGAAGAAGACGAGGTCGCCGCCCGCCGCGGCGGGCACGTGGGTCATCCCGAATTCCCGCTCGTAGGCCTTCAACTCGTCCATGAAGCCATTCCGGTAGGCGGAACGGAGGAGGTCGCGCTTCAATTGCTCCGGGGCGGCGATCCCGAACAGGGGCGCGTAGTCGGAACGGTAGACGTCGTAAGCGTTCCGGTAGGCGACAAAAGCGTTGTTGTCGTCCCTGGAGGCATCGTAGATCAGGGCCATCAAGAGGTGGGCGAAGGCGTCGCGCTGGTAGCGGTTCTTGTGATCCGGGTACTTGTCGTTGAGCCGGTCGAGCTTGAGGTTGATCTTGCGCGCCTCGACGAGGGCGCCCTCCCGGTCGTTGGCCCGCAGGTAGTTCATGGCCTTGTAGAAGTTGATCATGATCAGCTCGAAGTCCTCCGGGCGGTAGGGACGGGCCTCCGGGTTGGTGAGGACGGCCGCCGTGGCGGAGAGCGGGCCGCGGCGCTGGTCTTCCGCCAGCGTCTCGGCCTTTTCCAGCGCCTCGTTGCTCCCGGCCACGTCTCCCTGCATGAATTTCACGTATCCCTTGTTCATGTGGTAGAGGATCCGGTTCTTCTTTCTCGCTTGTCCCTTGCTCTTGGCCAGTAGCTGGTCGGCCGCGTCAAAGTTCCCGCTGTAGACGGCGTCGTGGAACTCGATCGTGCGCTGGCGCCACGTCGCGCAGCCGGGCGACAAGAGGATCAAGAGAAGGAGAAAGCATACGACTCGCCGTCCCGGGCGGGAGCGCCGGGGTGACACGCGAGTCGTTTCGGCTTGATGCTCGTGAAGGTAGGCCATTTTCGTTGCCCCGGAGCGCCGTTAATTCCTGATGGCTTTCTTGATTTTCTTGTCGCCGATCCACGTGACCTCGTTGGTCTCGATGTTGGTGAGTTGGAGATCCACCTGGTAGAGGACGGCCTTGTCGCGCTTGTAGGCGTCGACGATGCTGCTGATCGATCCTTGCAGGATGAAATCGGCGCCCAACTCGCGGCCCCATTTTTTCATCGTCTCGGGGGAGGCGAAGTCTTGCTGGTCGGCGCGCTCGCGGCGCAACTCGTTCCGCTTCTCGCCCGCGACGACGAGGCGGATGTTGCCGTCCCGGACGATGGCTTTCTCGATGTCGTTGATGAACGTGGCCGCGTTGATGTGCTCGTGGCTCTTGTTCTCGACCAGGCCGACGACGATGACGGGGCGTTTCCCCGGGGATACCCGCGCGTGCTCGGAGAGCCAACGGGCGGTAAACATGTCGCCGATCATCTCGTCGGCCACGGCTCTCGAGTCCACGTCGTTCCATCGCCCGCTGAGGTCGATGACCGTGTCGGGGTTGACGCGCGTCACGGTTCTCCCGCATCCGTTAAGCAGGATGAGGGCAGTCAGGATTGTTATCCCGTTCAGTAGATGTTTCATGTTTTTTTATTTTACGTGATTACTATAAATTCTTCGTTGTTGCGTCGCCCGTCGGCCGGGCGACGATGATTCCCGCGTGGCGACGCACGGGTTGCAGGTAGTTGCGCAGGGGTACCGGGCTGATGACCACCTCGCGGGCGTCGCTGGAAGCGTGGAGTAGGTGGATGTTGCCATCCACCTCGACGGCGATGCCGAGGTGCGAGGTGTCCAGGCTGTCCCGGGTGGTGGCGATAAGGACGATGTCGCCCGCACGCAACTGCCCGGTGCGGGTCTTTACCTCTCCTTTAGGGAGGTAACGGGTTTCCCGCGCGTTGATGGCACGCTCGACGGCGGCCATGCCGGCGATCAACGCGGTGTCTTCCCGGAGGTGTCGCGAGAGGTAGTGCACCTCGTTGACGGGAAGAAGGGCGGCCCCTTCCCACTCGACGACGCGCAGGATGCCCTGCCGCTGCATCTCGAAGAGCCAGTCGGTGGAGTAGTGCAGGCGGGAGGAGTAGCCGTCGATCTTCCCGTCCCGGTAGCGGAGGCGCCGGAGGTTGTGCAGGAAGCGGGTGGCGCTCTCGTCATCGTGGGCGTCGAGCAGGGCCAGCGCGAGGACGTTGTCGACGAAGGTGACGCAATCCATCTCGTTCAGGTTGACGATCAACCTCTCTGGCCCGCCGTCGTCGAGCGTGCCGGAGAGGTAGGGCACGCGCAGGAAAAAGCGCCCGATGGCGACGACGCGCTCGTGCAGGGGAAGCGAGGTGAGGCGGTGCTGCCGCGCGTGCTCGAGGTAACGTTCCAACACGACGCGATCCCGCACGGGGATGGTTGCGGTGTCCCCGCCGCTACACCGCGCGGAGAGCAGCAGGAACAGCAGGGGGAGCGCGGTTTTGATCAGCATATCCCGGCGGACGTGAACTGTTCCAGAAAGCGGACGTCGTTTTCAAAGAAAAGGCGCAGGTCGCGGATGCCGTACTTGAGCATGGCGACGCGCTCGATGCCCATGCCGAGGGCGAAGCCGGTGTAGACCTCCTTGTCGATGCCGTTTAATTCCAGCACGTTCGGGTCTACCATGCCACATCCCATGATCTCCAACCAGCCAGTGCCCTTGCAGACGTTGCACCCCTTGCCGCCGCACAGGCTGCACGAGACGTCCATCTCCGCGGAGGGTTCCGTGAAGGGGAAGAAGGAGGGGCGGAGCCGCACGCGGGTTTCCGGGCCGAAAAATTCCTTGGCGAAGTAGTCGAGCGTCTGCCGCAGGTCGGCGAAAGAGACCTCCTTGTCGATGTAGAGCGCCTCCACCTGGTGGAAGATGCAGTGCGCCCGCGCGGAGATGGCCTCGTTGCGAAACACGCGGCCCGGGGTCACGAGGCGGATCGGCAACGCGTGACTCTCCATGTCGCGCACCTGCACGGAGGAGGTGTGCGTGTGGAGGACGATGTCGGGGGATTTGCGGATGAAAAAGGTGTCTTGCATGTCGCGCGCCGGGTGCTCTTCCGGGAAGTTGAGGGCCGAGAAGTTGTGCCAGTCGTCTTCTATTTCAGGCCCTTCCGAGATGGTGAACCCCATGCGCGTGAAAATCGCGAGGATCTCGTTTTTGACCAGCGAGAGGGGATGGCGACTGCCCATTTTCAACGGGTCGCCGGGGAGGGTGAGGTCGAGGCGCGGCCGCGTATCCGTCACGCCCGCCAGACGCTCTTTTAACTCGTTTACCTTCTCGAGCGCTTTCGTTTTCAACTCGTTCAACGCCTGCCCGACGGCCTTTTTCTGTTCCACGGGGACGCTCTTGAAGTCGTCGAAGAGCGCGGCGATCGTTCCCTTTTTGCTCAAGTGCTTGACGCGGAATTGCTCGACCTCTTCCAGTCGCACGGCGAGGAAGTTTTCGATCTCTGCCTGAATTTGTTGTATCTTTTCTAACATCTTCGTTTGTACAAATGTTTTCTATTTTGGTCGGCGCGAAGATAGATATTAAAATGATTTATGCCGCACGGGAAAGATTTTTTCACGTGGTTATCGCCGCCGCCGGGCCGACCACCAAAATAGCGCGAACACGAGGACAATAATAATAAGGAGTAGGATGATGATCTCCTGTTGTTCTTCCCCGGCGGGCGGGGAAGCGTCGTGTGCGAGCGTGTCGGCCTCGAGTAGTTGTTCCAGTTCGTCGGGTAGCCCGGGGAAAAAGTCGATGCCCGTCCACTTCTCCACGCTGTCCACGGGGACGACGTGGTGCTCCACGGGTTGCTCGCTACGTTCGTTCGGCACGACGTAGGCGATCATCTGTCGGCGCGCCGGGGAGTAGCATATCTTGTAGAAGGCGCCGGGGACGGTGACGCGGCTCGCGCCGATGCTCCCCTTGTTGTCGCGGAAGAGGGGGCCGGTGACCACGTGGAGGGTGTCCCCGTCTTGCAGTCGTTGCCGGACGCTCTCCTCTATCTTTTTCCAGATACCCCGGTTGAAGGCCGCGAGCTGCGGCGAGATATTGGACATGTAGAAGGTCTCGCTCATGGCCGTTTTGTCGAATGCCATATCGGCCGCCGGGCAGAGGTGTCCCCGGTCGTACCCCGATCTGGCGTAGTCGGCGGGGGTCGCGGAGAGCGCGCCGAGCAGGGGATCCGCGCGGAAGTTATTGCTCCGCGAGACCCGCCCCTCGCTCCCCGTCAGCCGGTGGTAGACCCAGTTTGCCTGCTTGTGATGGACGTTATAATCCAGCGCGTAGTAGGCGTGCCTGATCGCGATTCCCTCTCCCGACGGCAATAACTCCCGCCCTTGAGGAACGGCGAGGATGCTCTTCGCCGCGAGGAGAAGCGGGATGGCCAGCAGAACCCGCACACGCGCCCCCATCAAGCGGGACATCGCTTAGAGATTGTCAATGGAGATGTTGCCGAGCGCTTTCTGGAACGTTTCGTCCTCCTGTAATAAGATCGGATAGAAACCGGCATCGTCCATGATGTGGCGGGCGATGTAGGCCTTGAGGCGGTTGTCGAGGACCGTGTGCGAAGCCCTGATCTCGGCCTCGTTTCGCTTCAAGCCTTGCTTGGCCGCATAGTTGGCCATATCGTTGACGAGGTCAAAGCGCTTCAGGAAGGCGAGGATGCCCTCGACCTCTTTTAGCCCACCGACCTCGTCACGGTGATGATCCATGAAGTCGATCGTGTACTCGTACAGCAAGTTCGCGCGCAGGACGTCCGACAGGTAACGGGTACCCCCGACGGTATCCGCGGGCACGAAGATGTCCGGCATGATCCCCCCGCCACCGTACACGGGACGCCCGCCCAGGGTGGAGAATTTCAAATTCTCGTCGAAGAAGATGCTGTCTTTCTCTAAAGATTCCCCGTGCATGATCCGCAGGTAAATGTCGCTGTAATATTTCTCCTTGCCCTCCTCGTATGACTTTTGGATGGAGCGCCCGGAGGGGATGTAGTAACGGGCCACCGTCAGGCGTAGCGCCGAGCCGTCGGGCAGCTCGCGTTGTTCCTGTACCAGCCCCTTGCCGAAGGAGCGTCGCCCGACGATCACCCCCCGGTCGTTGTCTTGAATGGCCCCCGCGAAGATCTCGCTGGCGGACGCGCTGTACTCGTCGATCAAGACCACCAGGCTGATGTCCCGGAAACGGCCCCGGCCCGTCGAATGGTACTCCTTGCGGGGATGCGCCTGCCCTTGCGTGTAGAGCATGAGGCGGTCGGCCTCGAGGAACTCGTTGATCATCTGGTAGGCAACGGGGAACACCCCTCCCTCGTTACCCCGCAGGTCGAGGATCAGTTTGTGCGCGCCGCGCTCTTTAAGGGCCGCCACGGCGCGGGTAAACTCGACGAGGGTATTCATGTCGAACGTGGTGACCTTCACGTAGCCCGTCGTGTCGTTGGGCATAAAGGCCACCTCCACGCTCTTGAGCGGGATGCTGCCCCGCGTGATGTGCTTCACGAGGGGAGTAGCTGCCCCGCGCCGGTGTATGGCGAGCGCTACTTTCGTCCCGATCTCCCCGCGCATCATGCCCATGATCTTGTCGGAAGGCATGTTCCGGCCGGCCACGATGGAGTCGTCGACTTGCACGATGCGGTCGCCGTCCTTGATGTCGACCGCCTCGGAGGGGCCACCCGGCACGACCTTGATCACGACGACCGTGTCGCGGTACTTGTAAAATTGCACGCCGATCCCCCCGAAATTTCCCATGATGCCCTCCTGCGTGCGTTGCATGTACTTGGCCGGGATGTAGACGGTGTGCGGGTCCAAGTCCCGCAAGAGGGCCGGTATGACCACTTCCTCCTCCAATTCACTGACGTTCACGCTGTCCACGTAGGAGCGTTCGATCATGTTGAGGATATAATCCAACTTGCTCCCGTTGACGGGGAGGAAAGCGCGGCCACCCGTCTGATCGGCGACCCGGACGCGCGTCCACTGTCGTGCGATGAACACGCCCAACAAGATCAGCACGATTGCCCAAAGTATTTTTCTCATATCTCTTCGATTTTATTAATGTCTATCAGTAATACTTCTATGTTCGCTTTTCGCAACAAGTCCGCGCCGTCCGCGCTGCGGTAATCCTCGGCGTAGACCACGCGCTTGATGCCGGCCTGGATGATCAGTTTCGCGCACTCGATGCAGGGAGAGGCCGTCACGTAGAGGGTGGCCCCCTGGCTGCTGTTGTTGGACTTGGCCACCTTCGTGATGGCGTTCGCCTCCGCGTGCAGCACGTAAGGTTTCGTCCGGTTCTCCTCGTCCTCGCAGATGTTCTCGAAACCGGAGGGCGTCCCGTTGTAGCCGTCGGAGATGATCGCCCCGTCCCGCACGATTAATGCCCCCACTTGCCGCCGACGGCAATAAGAGTTTTCCGCCCAGATCCGGGCCATTCTCAGGTAACGTTCGTCTAATAGTCGTTGTTTTGACATGATTCCCGTTTCGTTATTTCTTCCGGCCGATGAGTTCGCGGATCACTTCCATGAAGATCTCTTTAAATTCCGGCTTGACCTGTATCTCGTCGAGCACCGCGTAACTTTTCTCGAGGTAGGCGTTGATTTTTTGCAACGCCAGCTCGTCGATATGCAGGCGGTCGTACACGCGGGTCACGGCCTCGATCTTTTCCCGCGGGTTGCCGTCGCGCCGGGCGAACCATCCCCTCAACTCCTCCTTCGTCGCTTCATCGGCCAGTTCCAGCGCCTTGATCAGCATGTAGGTTTTCTTGTTCGTGACGATGTCGCCCCCGATATTTTTCCCGAACACGCCCACGTCCCCGTACACGTCGAGGTAGTCGTCCTGCAACTGGAACGCCTGCCCGAGGTAGCCGCCGAACTCGTACAGCGCCGTGTAATCTTTCTCCGGCGCCCCGGCGATCAGTGCCCCGTGGCGCAGGCTCCCGGCGATCAGTACGGAGGTCTTCAGGTAGATCATCGTCAGGTACTCCTCCTCCGTGACGTCGTCGCGGGTTTCAAATTCCATGTCGTATTGTTGCCCCCGGCAGACGTCCATCGCCACCTGGTTAAAGCCGTCGATGCCGCGCCGCAGGTACTCGTCGTCGCAATACTCGATATATTTGTAGGCCGTAACCGCCGCCGCGTCGCCGCTGAGGATGGCCACGTTGCTGTTCCATTTCTTGTGCACCGTCAGGCGGCCCCTCCGGAGGGTGGCGTCGTCCATCACGTCGTCGTGCAGCAAGGTGTAGTTGTGAAATATCTCGATGCCGATCGCCGGTTTCAGCGCCTTTTCCACGTCATCGCGGTAGAGGTTATACGCCAGCAACGCCAGCAGCGGGCGCAGGCGTTTCCCGCCGTCCCCCAGCATGTAGATGATCGGCTCGTAGAGCGAGTAAGGATCGCCCACGTATTCCTGCTTTTCCAGCTCGGCCTTCACCATCTCGCGAAGTTCATCAATCGTGTACATAGTTACGCATTTTAAATAGGTCGCTAAAGTATAAAAAAAACATGGTAACAAAAAGCCCGACGCGGAATTATCGCGACGGGCCGGGTGATCCCACCAAGAATCGAACTTGGATCTGAAGTTTAGGAAACTTCCGTTCTATCCGTTGAACTATGAGACCGTTTTTCGGCGGCAAAGGTAGTGGAAAAAGCCAAAAATCCAAAAACGGGCGCCCTCATTTTTGAATTTCCGCGGGGGCGGCGCGCCTCGCCTCTCTCCGCGCGCGGCGCCTCCCGGCGATCCCGTCCAGCGTGAGCAGGAGCGAGGGGAGGAGCATCAGGTTGGAGAGCATGGTGGTGAACAGCGTGATGGAGACCAAGATGCCCAGCGCCACCGTGCCCCCGAAGTCGGAGAGGGCGAAAATCCCGAAGCCGAAGAAGAGGATGACGGCGTTGTAGATCATGCTCTGCCCGGTTTCCCGTAGGGCGGTGACGGCGGCGGAGGGGATGTCCTTGCGTCCACGGCGAGTGGGGCGCAACTCTTGCCGGTACTTGGCGAGGTAGTGGATCGTGCCGTCCACGGAGATCCCGAAGGCGATGCTGAAGACCAGCACCGTCGAGGCCTTGACCGGTATGCCGAAGTACCCCATGAGCGCGGCGGTGATGATCTGCGGGAGGAGGTTGGGGAGCATGGCCACGAGCACCATCCGCTTGCTCCTGAACATCCAGGCCATGAGCAGCGCGATCAGGGTGATCGCCAGCGCGAGGGAGACAAAGAGGTTTTTCACGAGGTAGCGCGTGCCCCGGAAGTTGATGATGCTCGACCCGGTCACCTTCACGCGATACTTCTCCGCCGGGAAGTAGCGCTCGCCGATCGCATAGATGGCTTTCTCTTTCTCTTCCATCTTGACGGTGCCGATATCTTTGATGCGGAAGCTCATGCGGATGCGCTGCATGGAAGAGTCGACGAAAGAGCGTGCCATCTCCCCGACGCCCCCGACGGATTCCGTGGCGTATTTCAGGATAAAGTTCCGGGTCTGGCTGCTCGGGAGCTTGTAATAGGCGGGGTTCCCGTTGTAAAAGGCCTGGTTGGCGAACTTGATCACCTCAACGGCAGAGATGGGTTTCGAGATATCGTCATCGGCCGATAGCTCCGCGGAGAAGGCGTCGAGTTTCTCCAGGTTGGAGAGGTTCATCACCTGGCGAGGTTTCCCGAAGTCAACGGTCACTTCCAGGGGCATCAAGCCGTCGAAGTTCTCCTCGAAGAAGGCGAGATCCTGACGGATCGGGTCGCTCTCCTTCAAGTCCTCGACCATGTAACCCGTGGTCTTTATCCTGAGAAAACCCCCGACGCTCAGGATGATCAATAGCGCGATGATCGCGTAGACCCGGCGGCGGTAACGAAGGACGACGGCGACCGCTTTTTCCAGCGCCTTTCGCACGTTCCGGTTATGGATGTGCCGCGTCTGCTTGTGATCCGGTGGCCGTAGGAAGCTGAAAATCGCGGGGATAAGGATCAGGCAAACGAGGTAAACGAAAGCGATGCCGATGGACGCCGTGATCCCGAAATCGACCAGTATCTGGCTCGACGTGATGATAAAAGTACCGAAACCGGCGGCCGTCGTCAGGTTGCACATGAAGGAGGCGTTGCCGACTTTCTCGATCATCCGTTGCAGACCCTTGATCTTGTTCCCGTGACGGTCGTACTCCACGTGGAACTTGTTGATCATAAAGACCAAGTTCGGCACGCAAATCACGATCAGCAACGGGGGCACCATCGCCGTCAGCAGCGTGATCTTTAGCCCCATCATGGCCATCACCCCAATCGTCCAGCAGACGCACACCAGCACGATCAGCAGGCAGAAGCCCACCGTGCGGAAGGAACGAAAGAAAAGGTAAAGCACGCACGTCGTGACCAGCAACGAAAGCAGGATAAACATGTACATCTCCCCTTTGAGGTTCTCCGCGTTCACCACGCGGATATACGGGAGGCCGGAGTAGTGCATCGTGAGCTGGTACGCCTTGTTAAACTCGCCCGTGACCTTGAGCACCTCCTTGACCAATCCCACCCGCGCCGGCGTCCGCATCACGTCGGCGGACACGGTGAGCATCATGCCGTAAATATGTTTCTCCTTATTAAATAAGGTACCATCATAGAACGGGAGCGACTCGATGACGTTGACCAGGCTGTCCAACTCCCGCTCGTCCCGCACCCGCGCGGGGAAGACCGGGGCAATGGTAAATTTGCGAGCGGCCGTGTCCTTGAGCAGGTTAAAAGAATGGGTAATATCGACCAGCGCCACCACCCCCGGTATAGCCTTGACGCTGTCGCACGTGGCGATCCAGTCGTTGATCTTGTCGAGGTGGTAGAAATCGCTGTCTTGGAACGCGAACACCATCACGTTACCCTCTTGCCCGAAAGTCTCGTGAAATTCAACATAGTCGCGGTAAGCGCTGTCCGTCACGGGAAGAAGGCCGGAATACTCGTAGGACATCTCCACCTTCCTGATCTGGTTGCCAAGAAAGAGCGTGACGCACGCCACGCCCACGAGGAAGGCCACGCGGTTACGTAAGAGTATGCCTGCTATCTTAATCCACATTTCTTGATTTCTGTTACTTGAGCGGGCAAAAATAGCGAAATTATTTGTTTTTCTACTGTCCAGCGAGAAAAAAACCGGGATTATCGTTGGTTAATCCCCAACCCGCATCGTACGTTTTCACCTCTTCAAAGTACCGGCATCACGCGATTTTACACGTGACCTCCCCGCGAGAATTTGACGCCGGAAAGACACCTGATACATAATCCCGCCCGGCGTGATCCGAATCCCCATACCGTCCGGTCAAGGATTAACGCCGGAGGACACCGGAGGTATCCAAGACGGACAACCTTAGGTTTTAGCCATCTTGCTCCCCGCGAACTGCCCCGCCACCGCCAGCCCGATAAAGAGGGGGATAAACACCGCCGGGGTGTCCAGCCACACCCGCAACGGGATGATCAACGGGATGGAGGCGTGGATCAATAACCACCACTTGACCGTGAACTTCCGGCACCCGGCCCGCCACCTGCCCAAAAAGAGGTTCGTCGCGAACGCGACCACCGACACGATTAGGATATTTAAAACACTCATGCCACTCGTTATAA
>JAISAV010000039.1 GCA_031266545.1 Odoribacteraceae bacterium
AAAAACAATGTCTACTTTTGCCGGGCGAAAAAATATCCTCACGGGGTACAACAAGCGGAAGCGATTCCCACCTCACGGTTAAAACTAAAAAAGTAACATTAAAGATGTATGCTATTGTAGAGATTGCGGGACAGCAATTCAAGGTGGAGAAAGACCGGAAGGTCTACGTCCACAGGCTTGACGCGGAAGAAGGCGCTCAAGTGGAGTTTAATAAGGTATACCTGCTCGACAACGAGGGACAGGTGAAGGTGGGCACTCCCGTGGTGGAGGGCGCGTCGGTCACCGCCAAGGTATTAGCGCACCTGAAAGGCGACAAGGTGATCGTCTTCAAGAAAAAGAGAAGAAAAGGGTATGCCAAGAAAAACGGTCATCGTCAATACCTGACACAGATCCAGATCGAGGCCATCAACGGGTAACTTATCTTGTAACTGCTAAAATTAATACGATATGGCACATAAGAAAGGAGTCGGTAGTTCGAAAAACGGACGCGAGTCAGAAAGTAAACGATTAGGAGTGAAGATTTTCGGCGGGCAATTCGCGAAAGCCGGGAATATCATCGTTCGCCAGCGGGGCACCAAGCACAACCCCGGCGAGAACGTGGGCATCGGCAGGGATCACACCTTGTTCGCGCTGGTCGACGGGCACGTGAAGTTTGCCCGGAAACGGGACGACAAGTCGTTCGTCTCCATCGTCCAGGCCGTCGCGGAAGAGAGCAATCCCGTCGCGGAATAACGAAAGATAGACGAGAAAATAAAACAAGCTCCCGGTGTCACCAATCGGGAGTTTTTTTTTATTTTTACACCCGCGGAAAACGAGCGGTTTTCACGATTGGCAATAAAATCACACGATATATGTTAAGCCTTAAGTTTATTCAAGAAAATAGAGAAACGGTTATCCGAAAGCTGGCCGTCAAGAATTTTGACGTCAGCGAGTTAGTGGAGAAGATCACCCGCCTCGACGACGAGCGGAAAAACCTCCAAAAAGAGTCGGACGACATGGCCGCCGAGATGAACGCCCTCTCGAAGCAGGTCGGGATTTTGATGCAAGCGGGACAAAAAGAGGAGGCCGGGGCGCTGAAAGCCCGCACCGCCCGCCTGAAAGAGTCCATCGCCGGGCTGGGAGCCAAGCATAACGGCACGCTGGCGGAGCTGAACGACCTGATCATCCGCCTGCCCAACCTGCCCCACGACAGCGTGCCCCCGGGCAAGGGCGCCGAGGACAACGTGATCGTGAAGACCAGCGCCAACATCCCCCTCCACGAGGAGGGACAAGCGCCCCACTGGGAGCTGGCCCGAAAGTACAACCTGATCGACTTTGATGCGGGAGTCAAGATCACCGGCGCCGGTTTCCCCGTCTACAAGGGGGCCGGGGCGCGGTTGCAACGGGCGTTGATCCACTTTTTCCTCGAGGAGAACACCCGGGCCGGTTACGAGGAGGTCATGCCCCCGCTCGTGGTCAACGAGGAATCCGGCTTCGGCACCGGGAACTTGCCTGACAAGGAGGGACAAATGTACTACGTGCCGGAAGATAAATTCTACCTGATCCCCACGGCGGAGGTGCCCGTCACCAACCTCTACCGCGACGTCATCCTCGACGCCGAGGCCCTGCCGGTGAAAAACACCGCCTACACCGCCTGCTTCCGCCGGGAGGCCGGGTCGTACGGGAAAGAGGTGCGCGGCTTGAACCGCCTGCACCAGTTCGACAAGGTGGAGATCGTGCAGGTCACCCGCCCGGATATCTCTTACGAGGCGCTGGAAGGCATGGTGCGGCACGTCGAGGGACTGCTCGTCAAGCTGGAACTCCCTTACCGCATCGTCAGGCTTTGCGGCGGCGACATGAGCTTCACCTCCGCCCTCACCTACGATTTCGAGGTCTACTCCAAGGCGCAAGACCGCTGGCTGGAGGTTAGCTCGGTCTCCAACTTCGAGGATTTTCAGGCCAACCGCCTGAAGTTGCGCTTCAAGAGCAAGAACGACAAGAAAACCACCATCGCCCACACCCTGAACGGCAGTGCGCTGGCGCTCCCGCGCATCGTGGCCGCCCTGTTGGAGAACAACCAAACGCCCGGGGGCATCCGCCTGCCCGGTGTCCTGCAAGCCTTCATGGGCACGAACCTCATCGGGTAACCGCCCGCCATGCGCGTCGTGCACAACACCACGTTTCACGTGGACGAGGCGATCGAGGGGGAGTGGATCGAGGCGCTCGCGCGCGAGTACATTCCCGCCGCGAGGGAGTCCTGTATCCAGACGCTGTTCACGCGGGTCAGGGTCGCGGGAGAGGCCGGGCCGGCCTTTTCCCTGCAACTCTTTTTCGACGGGGAAGAGGCCTGCCGCCGTTTCGCCGAGGAGAAGTTGCCGGGACAACTCGACCTCCTCGCGCGCCGCTTCCCCGGCGGTTTCCAGTACTTTTGTTCCACGTTAGAGGAGGTGAGCCATGAACCCTGAGCGCGCGCCGTCGGAGAAATGGATCATGGGGATCGACCCGGGGAGCAACCTCATGGGTTACGCGGTCATCCGCGCGACGGGCAAAAACTGCAAGCCGGAGCTGATCGTCTCCGGCGTCGTGGAGATGAAAAAGCTGGAGGATCACTACCTCAAGCTGCAACGCGTGTTCCAGCGCACGCTGCAAGTGATCGACGCGTACCACCCGGACGAGTTCGCCATCGAGTCCCAGTTCCACGGCAAAAACATCCAGTCCATGCTCAAGCTGGGGCGCGCCCAGGGGGTGGCCATCGCCGCCGCCCTGCACCGCGACATCCCCATCTTCGAGTACGCCCCCCGGAAGGTCAAGATGAGCATCACCGGCACGGGAAGCGCCTCCAAGGAGCAGGTCGCCGTGCTGCTGGGCAAGTTCATGACCCTGCCGGACACCCTCTCCACGCTCGACGAGACGGACGCCATCGCCATCGCCTTCTGCCACCACCTGCAGGGCAACCTGCCCGCCGCGGGCGAGGGCAAGAGCAAAAACTGGGCGGACTTCATCAGGCACAATCCCGACAAGCTGGTGTAAGGTAAGTATATATACCCAAAATCGTACCCCCGCCCCATTTCGCGTTAAAATGTCTCAAACGAGTTAGAAATTTATTCCTACCTTCGCGACGTATCACCGGGGGAAACCCTCGCGTTTACTGGGACATCATGAAAGATAGAATCGAACCGATATTCATCAAGCCGCTCTTCAAGAGCAAAAACCCGGGGTTAGCCCGCTGGATACCCTCGTTTGTCTTCTCGTGGCTGGAAAGGGTGATCCACCAGGGAGAGATCAACGAGTTTATCTCCGCGTACGGCGACCGGAAGGGCCTCGACTTTGCCCGGGCGATCCTCGAGTACCTGCGCGTGGACTTCCGCGTGGAGGGAGAGGAGAACCTCCCCGATCCCGGGGGCAGGTATATCTTCGCCTCCAACCACCCGCTGGGAGGCCCCGACGGGATCATCCTGATCGCCTTCCTCGGGGAACGGTACCCGAACTTGAAGTTCCCGGTGAACGACTTGCTGATGAACCTCAAGAACCTGAACGACATCTTCCTCCCCGTCAACAAGCACGGGGGACAGGCGAAAGAGGCCGCTGCCGGCATCGAGAACGCCTTCGCCTCGGACGCGCAGGTCATCACCTTCCCGGCGGGCATGGTGAGCCGCGAGTACCGCGGGGAGATCAAGGACCCGGAGTGGCAGAAAAGCTTCATCGCCAAGGCCATCAAGCACCGCCGGGACATCGTCCCCGTGCGCGTGTCGGGCACGAACTCCCCCCTCTTTTACCGCGTGTTCCGCTTCCGGCAATTCTTCAGGATCAAGCTCAACCTCGAGATGATGCTGCTCCCGCGCGAGACGTTCAAGAAAAAGGGATCGACCTTCACCCTCAAGGTCGGCCGCCCGATCCCGTGGCAATCGCTCGACAAGAGCAAGACGATGAAAGAGTGGGCCAGGGAGATCCAAGAGCAAGTACACCGGATGTAAACCGTCAATCCATACCGCATGAAGCCTGTAATATACCCCGTCGACAGAGAAAAACTCGCGGCCGAGCTGACCGAGGACAAGCTCCTCCGCAAGACGAACAAGGGCATGAACGAGATCTACTCGTTCGACGCCCCCGGATCCCCCTCCCTGATGCGGGAGGTGGGGCGCCTCCGCGAGCTGACCTTCCGCTCGGCCGGGGGCGGCACCGGGAACGAGGTGGACATCGACGAGTTCGACGTCGACGAGCAACACCCCTACCAGCAACTGATCGTGTGGGATCCCAAGGAGCGGGAGATCCTGGGCGGCTACCGCTACATCCTCTGCGACAACCTCCCCCTGAACCAGGAGGGCGAGCCGAACCTGGCCACGACAGAGCTGTTCGTGATGTCGGACAAGTTCAAGCGGGACTACTTGCCGAAGATGATCGAGCTGGGGCGCTCGTTCGTGCAGCCCCTCTACCAGTCCTCCAAGATGGGCAGGAAGTCCCTCTTCGCGCTGGACAACCTGTGGGACGGGCTGGGGGCGCTGACCGTCGACAACCCGCGGATGGAATATTTCTTCGGCAAGGCCACCATGTACACGAGTTTCAACATCGAGGCGCGCGACCTGTTGCTCTACTTCATGCGCAAGTATTTCAACGACACGGAGGAGCTGGTAAAACCCCTCCACCCGCTGGACATCTACCTCGACGAGGAGAAATTCGGCCGCGTCCTCAACGCGACGACTTACGAGGAAAATTACAGGATCCTCTCCCGTCAGGTTCGCGACCACGGCGAGAACATCCCCCCGCTGGTGAACGCCTACATGAGCCTCTCGCCCTCCATGAAAACCTTCGGCACGGCCATCAACCCCACCTTCGGCGGCGTGGAAGAGACCGCCCTGCTCATCACCATCGCCGACGTCTACGAGACCAAAAAAGCCCGGCACATCACGACGTACATCCCCCGGATCTTCCGCCGCGGGCGATAAATGGGTTTGGATACCCGTGTCATCAAGTTAAGGGAAAAAGTCCCGAAGAGGGACGGGATTTTCATAACCGGGGCTCATCGACCCCCGGAAAGCGTCCTATCCATAGCCGCTGCCTGAAAGGCAGGACATGGAAGCAGGATATAGTCCTGTTTTTTAGGCAGTAGATTTTATTTGTGCCCAGCCCCACGGGTCGCCGACAGCATGGCCATCGGCGACCCGCGGTTATGAAAATCCGACTTTTCAAGTCGCTTCCCGCGTCCGTGAATGTTTTTAATCCTTGAGTTGACGGCATTGGGCAGGAGGCCGCGTGCATAGCGTAGAACATGCATCATGTTCCGGGGCTAACATGATGCATGTTTGCCTGCGAACATGATCCATGCTAGCTGGCTAATATGACGCGTGTTCCAGTACAGAACATGACGCGTGTTCCAAGGTGGAACACGCCCGCCCCCCGTGCCCCAATATCATCAAGTTAAGGGATAAATATCCGATAATCAATAGTAATCCGCTTTCAAACCCTTATTCTCTTAGATTCCCTTAGTAGCCTGCCGCAATCCCTAATATACCCCTTATTTATCTTATTTACAAGCGAATAAAATAAGATAAATAAGGGAGAAAAAGGGAAGTATCGGAGGCTACTAAGGGAACCTAAGAGAATAAGGTGTACGATCCGAGGCATTAATCCTTAACTTGACGACATTAGGCTGGATCGCACGCCGAGCAAATTCCTTGAGTTGACGGTATTGTCCCCTCTTCTTAAAAAAAATACAGAAAACTTGTCACCCATTTTGTCACCTCGCGGACTTCATATGCATAGCGAAAAAAAAACATGAACTATCGATTACGCTTTTGGGTTAGACAAGCCAATGCCTCCCGCCTCGACGCATGGCACGACCCGGACGAGGGTTGGGAAAAAGTCAAGGAAAAGAGGGCCAACCGGCGACTCCG
>JAISAV010000012.1 GCA_031266545.1 Odoribacteraceae bacterium
CGTCGAGCTGGGCATGACCGTCGAGGCGCCGGACTTGACATCGTACAATTTGCTGGACGCCGCGGGGAAGCTGGAGCTGGAAAGGAGGCTCGGCCTGTACGGCGACGTGACCACGGAGCTTGACACGCGGTACAAGAAGACGTACAACGACCGCTTGCGCGCCGTGCTCTCGGGCGCGAATACCGACTGGTTGAGCAAGCCGCTGCACGCGGGGCACGGCGTGGCCGGCAACCTGCGGCTGGAGGGCGGCAGCGAGGAGTTTCGCTGGAGCGCGACCGGCTCGTGGAGGGATACCCGGGGCGCCATGAAGGGTTCCGCCCGCCAGAATTTCAACGCGGGCATCACGCTGGCGTACACGGTCGACAACCTGATCTTCCGGAATAACGCGTCGGTGACGGTGAACCGCGCCACGAATAGCCCGTACGGCGCGTTCAGCAC
This sequence comes from Odoribacteraceae bacterium, assembly GCA_031266545.1. Classification (GTDB taxonomy): domain Bacteria; phylum Bacteroidota; class Bacteroidia; order Bacteroidales; family Marinifilaceae; genus JAIRKS01. The sequence continues at coordinate 439 of JAISAV010000012.1, forward strand.
CTACGCCCGGCAGCAGCCCTACAACTCGCCCCGCGACGAGAACGGCAATATCACGCGCCTGTTCGACGGCTTTTACGCCGGTATCAGCCAGGAGACGGGAAACCCGCTCTACGACGCGACGCTAAAGTCGTTCAACAAGAACGGTTACCTCTCGCTGACGGACAATTTCTCCATCGAGTGGCATCCCGTGGAGGGCCTGAGGGCGCGCGGGTCGTTCGGGATCACGACCCGGAATCATACCTCCGACGTCTTCACGTCGGCCGAACATTCCCGCTTCACCAGCAACACGAGCGACGACGCGGACGTGTTCCTGCGCCGGGGTACCTACGCGTTTACCACGGGCAACGACAACAGCTACAGCGGCAACGCGACCGTCTCTTACACGAAAATCCTTGCCGACAGGCACCAGTTGTACGCCGCCATCGATTATTCGATGAGGGTCAACGCCTCGTACGCCTATCACTTTAACCTCGAGGGGTTCTCCAGCGAGGAGATGAGTTTCCCCGGCAACGCCCGTCAATACCAGCAGGACGGCAAGCCCGGCGGCTTGCAGTCAAGGACCACCAGCCTTGGCGTGACCGCTAACGTCAACTACACCTACCTCCGGCGCTATTACGCGGATCTCTCTTATCGCGTGGACGGCAGCAGTTCCTTCGGCAACGAGCGGCAGTTCGCCCCGTTTTGGAGCGCGGGCGTGGGCTGGAACCTGCACGGCGAGAAGTTCATGGAGCGGCAGTCCCTCTTCAATAGCCTGCGCCTGCGCCTCTCGTACGGGATCACCGGATCGCAGCAAGACATGACCAGCGCGCTCACCACCTACCGGTACGACACCGATAACAAGTACATGAGCTGGACGGGCACCACCCTCGAGGGCTGGGGCAACCCGAAACTCACGTGGCAGAACACCGGGTCGTTCAATTTCGGGCTGGAATGGAGCGCGTGGGACGGCTTGTTCAAGGGCGACCTCAACGTCTACACGCGGAAGACGAATAACTTGCTCTCTTCCCTCGCGCTGCCGGCCTCGATGGGCTTTACCTCTCACGCGGCCAACATCGGCTCGGTCAGGAACAGCGGCTGGGAGTTGTCGGCCAGCGCGTATTTGGCGCGGGATCACGCGAAACGCTTTGTCTGGATCGTGACCGGCCAGCTGGTGCACAATACCAACAAGATCCTCGACCTTTCGGAGGCCGTGAAGGCCCAAAACGAGGCTTATATCCTCGCGGGAGGGGACGTGAGCACGCTTTTCTACGAGGGACGCCCGCAGAGCGGCCTCTACGCCGTGCGCTCGCTGGGCGTCGACCCCTCCACCGGCCGGGAGATCTTCCTCGACCGCGACGGGGCGATCACCCCCACGTGGAATGCCGGCGACAAGGTCTACCTCGGCTCGAAAACCCCGCTCTACCGGGGCAAGGCCAGCACCATGCTGCAATATAAAGGACTTACCTTTAACCTCGCCCTCAATTACTACTGGGGAGGGAAGACCTATAACCGGACGCTGCTCGAGAAGGTGGAGGTGACGACTTACGCGATTCAAACCGGTAACGTGGACGCCCGCGTGCTCGGCGCGCGCTGGGCGAACCCGGGCGATCATACCTTCTTCCCGAGGGTCAGCAACGTCGCGACCCGGGCCACCTCGCGTTTCGTGATGGACGATAACACGCTGGAAATATCCTCCATCGCCCTGCAATACCGCTGGGACGGCAGGTGGGTACGCGAACGCGCCCGCGTGAACTCGATCAACTTCGGCCTGAACGTGTCGGCGCCGGACGGCCTTGTCCGCTGGTCGACCATCAAGATGGAGCGAGGCACCTCCTACCCGTACGCCTACAACATGCAGGGCAGCATCAAACTCTTATTCTAACGATTAACAAGCAGAGACATGAAAAAAGCAATCCTTTTACTCGCGATCATCGCCACGTGCAACGTGGCCTGCCGCGACTGGCTGGACGTCGCCCCCGAGATGCAACAGAAAGAGAGCGATCTCTTCGGCTCCTACCGGGGTTTCCGCGACGCGTTGACCGGTTGTTACATGAGCATGGCCGACCGCGCCATCTACGGCGAGCGCTTGACCATCACCAATATCGAGTCACTGGCCAACCTCTGGTACCTGCCGGATAACTCCACCCGCGAGGAGGACGGTTACCTGACCCGCCACGACTACCAGAAGGACGCCCCCGGGGCGAGGGCCCTGGCGGTCATCTACGGCAAGCTCTTTAATACCATCGCGCAGGCGAACGTGATCCTCAAGAATATCCGGTTGACCGGCGACGTGATCCCCGATCCCGCCACCCGCGCCGTGATCGAGGGAGAGGCTTACGCCATCCGCGCCTATTGCCAGTTCGACGCGCTCCGCCTGTTCGGGCAACTGCCGCGCGGCGCCACGCGAATCGTGGAACTTCCCTACTCGGAGACCGCCTCGCTGGACGACATGCCGGCCTACTACGGCTTCGACGCCTACGTGACCCGGCTGAAAAGCGACGTGGAGAAGGCGCTCGCCTTGCTCGAGGAGAATGACCCGCTCTTCCAGTACTCGTTCGGCCAGTTAAACGGGCCGGTGCTGGACGATACCTATCTGCTCTTCCGGCAATCGCGCCTGAACTATTATGCCGTGAAGGCCCTGCAGGCGCGCCTCTACCTCTACCTGGGCGAGCGGGAGAACGCCCACGCGGTCGCCATGGAACTGATCGCGCCGGCCGGCGGCGGCGACCCCGTCTCGCGCATGAGCGGGCTGGACGACCTGACGCCCGCGTCGAGCGGGGTTGATCCCTTTCCCGCCTTGCCGTCGGAATGTCTCTTCTACCTGAGCAAGTACAACGTCAAGGACTACACCACCGCGTACCTCATCGGGGGCGAGGGTTCGCTGTTCAACAACACCCGCCTGGGCCTGACGCCCCTTATGCGGGCGGAATTATACGCCGGGCAGGACGTCAGCGCGCACAATCGCTACCACAACCTCTGGGCGGAAGTGTACACCGCCGCATCCGCACCGCATTACGCCACGAAGAAATACTGGTACAAGGACGATGCCTCCTCCTTGATGCTCAAGCGGCAGATCATCCCCATGCTCCGCGTCTCCGAGGTCTACCTGATCGCCATCGAGACCTCTACCGACCTCGACGAGGTGAACGCCCTGTACAAGGAATACATGACCGCCCACAACGTGATGCTGACGACCGGCTACTTCACCTCCCTCGCCGCCGTGCAGGCGGAGATCCTCGCCGAGTACCGCCGCGAGTTCTTCGCCGAGGGGCAGATGTTCTACGCCTACAAGCGCGTCGGCGCCGCGAACATGCTGTGGCGCGCCGCCGCCGTCGAGGAGGGCGAGTACGTGCTCCCGTTGCCGGAGACAGAATTTAACCCTAACACGCTTAATCAATAGATCATGAAACAAGTAACTTTATGGATAGCCTGCCTCCTCCTCGCCTGCTCTTGCGAGGAAGGCTTGCCGCTCTACGACGCGCCCGACTGCTGGCTGAACTTCGAGTACCGCAACAACTCCGGCGCGATCGTCCGCGACTCCATCCTCATCACCCCGGCCATGCGGGAATCCGCCTACTCGTTCGTCTACTCCGGCGACGACGTGACGCTCGACACCGTCTGGGTTAAAGTCACCACCGCGGGCTTCCTCTCCGACCGGGATCGCCCGCTGGCGCTGGCGCAAATCCCGCCCCTCCCCGGTGACACCACCGCCGTGGCCGTGGCCGGCGAGCATTACGTGCCCTTCGACGACCCGGCGATGGCTCCCTATTACATGATCCCCGCCGGGGCCGTGGAGGCGAATATCCCCATTCTGGTAAAACGCGCCCCCTCCCTCGCGGCCGGCGACGTCCGCCTCAGGTTTACCTTCAAGGAGAACGCCCACTTCAAGCCGGGTTACGCCCACATGATCGAGCGCTCCCTCCTCGTCTCTAACAGCCTCTCCAAGCCCAATAACTGGGACGGCACGCGGGTGCTCACAGTGTTTGGCGTCTACGGCCCGGTCAAGCACAAGTTCCTGATCGACGCCAGCGGCGAGGCGTGGGACGAGGCGTACATCACGGCGCTGGTGGCCATGAACACCAACTACGTCAACTATCTCGCCGCCGTCTACAGGTTAAAGCTCGCCGAGCTGAACGCCGAACGGGCCGGGCAAGGATTGTCGCCGCTGGGCGAGGCCGACGGCAACCCCGTCGTGATTTAGAAATAACAAAAAGAACATGCCATGAAAAATATAAAACTACTCATCATCGCGCTGGCCCTGTCGGCCTGTCACGAGGACAACAGCACGCTGGCCACGAGAGAAATCAGCGACATCGCGATCGCCGCGCTGGGGAACGAAAGCGCCATAGCCTACTCCGGCCACGTGCTGGAACGGCAACCGGGGATCACCACCCGCTACGCGGAAGAGCAGCTGGAGCACGCGTGGTACCTGGACAAGACCGGCTATAGTGGCGACCAAGAGTTGATCGGCTCGGAGAAAAACCTCTCCTACGAGGTCGACCTCCCCTCCGGCAACTACACGATCATCTACAAGGTCTCCTCCCGCGAAAACGGCTACACCGTCACCGCGACCATGAGGCTGGCCGTCACCACCGCGTTCGAGACAGGATTCTGGGTCTTCAAGGAGACCGCCGACGGCAACACCGAGGTCGACCTCCACACCTCGGACACCTCCTCCATGCAAAACCTGATGACCAAGATCGAGGGAGCGCCCCTGCCGGGAGCGCCGCGCGCCTTCAACATGCTCTACGAGTTGCGCCACATCGATCCCGCCAACCCGCTCGCCGCGGGCAACGCCGCCTCGATCGCCCTCTTCACCGAGAACGACGAGTTCAAGATATTCCGCGCGAGGGACATGGCAAGGGTCTTCGATCGCTCCAACTTGCTGTTCGCCGGCCCGATGGAGCCTAACGAGATACCCTACAACATCGTCCGGGTTTCCGGGGGATTCCACTATCTTTCCAACGCTGGCGCGCGTTACTCGACCAATTCCGCGACGTCCAACGGGCAGATGGGCTTCCCCGTGCCCGCCGCGGCGACCACCCCGGGCGCGAACGTCGGGGGCAGCAAGTACGCCCAGCTATCCGGCGGGGGATCTGTCCTCAACTACTGGAACGAACAACGCCACCGGCTGGAGAGCGTCAATGCCGGCACGCTCGTCACCGAACTCCCCCTTGACGTGTTCGGCGCGGCCGTGCCCGACCGCCTGCAAGTGGTCGCCCACGGGATCGTCACGGTCCCCGCGAAGATGTCCTTCTTCCTCTTTCAGGACGAGCTGACCGGCAATCGCTACCTGTCATGGCTCGATGCCGCCGGCGCCGCGCTTCACGCGACGTACGGGGTAAAGGCGCTTGACCCGACGCTGCACCTCGCGCGCAGCAACATGATCAGTGCGAACGGCCTGTCTGCCCAGCTCATCTACTGCGTGCACGAGAACAAGTTATGGGCCTACGACATCGTGGCGGAAACGGAACGCGAGCTGACCTTGCCCGCCGGGATACCCGCCGGCGCCACCCTCTCGTACGTGGCCAATTTATTCCAGAAGCTCAGCTACACCGCGGCCGCCTTCGACTATATCGTGATCGGCACCCAGGAGGGCAACAACTACACGCTCTACTGCTATACCATCCTTGGCGGGCAGCCCAACCAGCTGGTGCGCACCTTCCGCGGGGAGGGACGGGTAGAAAAATTACGTTATCTCACGACCGGGACGCTCTCCGTGTTACTCTTTACACTCGCTAACCCGCACTACCCGATGTATTGATTTCATTTCATCATGATTTAATCCCTGTCATGAAAAAAATGTACGGTATCATGAACCTTACCCCTGCCCGGCGCAGGCTCTCTGCCCGCGCCGGGCGAGGGAGGGGCAGCAGAGAAAGATAAACAACGGAACAATCCGGCATAAAACGAAATCAACAATAAGTTTAACAATTTAAAAAGGAGGTACACCATGAAGTACAAATTAGGAAAGCGGAAGAACCCGCAAGACCCGCAGGCAGAACCGAAGCTGTATGCAATCCCCGTGAACGAGGGGAAGGTGTCGCAACAGGAAGTGGCAGCCGACATCGTCAACCTGTCATCGCTCGCGCGCGGTGACGTTGGGAATGTGATCAGCAGTCTCATCGACACGGTACCCAAGTACTTGCTGATGGGCAAGAGCGTTAATCTTGGCGAACTGGGCACTTTCCGCATCTCGTTCTCGAGCGAGGGAGTGGAAAAGCCGGGCGATTTCACGGTTGACAAGATTTCAGGCGTTCGCATCGTGTTCACCCCAAGCGTGGAACTGAAAAGAAAACTCGCCGGTATCCATTTCGAGAAGGGAGAATAACAGCCTCTGGAATAGGAGAATAAATTGCACGCGTATGTGGCGAAAATCACATATGCGTGCCGTTTTATTTTCATACGTATGCGGTCAAATTTTCATACGGATGCAGCCAAATTTTCATACGTATGAAAATTTATTTTCTTCCGTATGTAATTTTATTTTCTTCCGTATGTAATTTTATTTTCATACGCATGAAAATTTAGCTACATACGTATGCAATTTTGGCTACGCGGGCGGGCACGAGGCCCGCCTGCGCTCAAAGGCCATTGGAATGGGCTTATTTGCTAAAAAGATGGAGCCCTCAAACCAGGGCAAACGCATCTAATTTTTGATCAGTTTTATCAGGTAGTTGTTGTCCCATCCTGCCTTGAGTCTCTTTCCCCTTACACCCACCTTAGTTGTTTTTTCGTTTTTCAACAGGTTCA
>JAISAV010000174.1 GCA_031266545.1 Odoribacteraceae bacterium
GCACGCCGAGGGGCACGCGCAGACCTTCAAGGTCGACCTGGATCTCAAGGAACAGACGCTCGAGCGGGCCTTTGACCTGCTCCGGCAGCAAACGAACCTTGTATTCTTCTTTAGCAACCAAGAAGTAAACCTGCGCAAGCGAGTGAGCGTCTCGTTCAAGGACGCCGACTTGGAGGCGGTACTCGAGGAACTGCTGGGCGGTCGTTACACGTTCCGCGTGGTGGATAATCTGGTGTTGATCCGCCCGGCGGGGCAACAGCGCAACGTGCCGATCCGCCCGGTGACCGGCGTGGTAACCGGCCCGGATAACAAGCCGCTCCCCGGCACGACCATCCTCGTCAAGGGGACGACCGTCGGCACGAGCGCGGAGAAGGACGGGCGTTACCGTCTCTCGATCCCGGCCGGCGAGGAGGTCGTGCTCGTCTTCACTTTCGTGGGAATGAAGCGTTTGGAGATCGTTTGCCCTGCCGGTCGCGACGTCGTGGACGCCCGCATGGAGATCGAGGAGGAGGAGATCGAAGAGGTGGTCGTGACCGGCTACCAGCGCATCCGCCGTTCCGAGATGGTAGGCTCGGCGCAGACCGTCAAGCGCGAGGATCTCTTCTACAACGGCACGAACACGATCGAGCAGATGTTGCAAGGCAAGCTGCCGGGCACGGTCGTCATGAACAACAACGGGCTGGTGGGCACCCGGCAGCGAGTACGCGTGCGGGGCACCTCCACATTGTTGAGCAACCCGGAACCGGTGTGGGTGGTGGACGGGATCATACAGGACGACCCGCTACCGTTCAACGTGCAGGAACTGGGGAACATGTCCGACAATTTCGATATGATCAGAAATTTCGTCGGGAACGGGATCGCTTGGTTGAACCCGAACGATATCGAGGATATCACCGTGTTGAAGGACGCCTCGGCGACGGTGTTGTACGGCGTGAAGGCGGCCAACGGCGTGATCGTGATCACCACCCGCCGCGGGAAGGATGACGGTAGCGGCCTCTCCGTGAGTTACAACGGGAATTTTTCCGTCACCGGGAAGTTGAATTACCGGAAGATGAACCTGATGAATTCCAAGGAGCGGATCGACGTCTCGCGGGAGATCTACGAGCGGCGCGTGATGGGGACGAAGGTGTCGGATCTCGTGGGTTACGAGCACGTGTTGGCCCGCTACCTCGATAAGCAGATCAGCTACACCGAGTTCAACAACGAGGTGAAGCGCCTCGAGACGATGAACACCGACTGGATGGACATCCTCTATCGCGCCCCCTTCAGCCACGGCCACAGCGTGAGCCTCTCCGGCGGAAACGAGCGGGTAAGATATTACTCCTCGTTCCACTACAACAGCACCTATGGCATCGCCCGCGGCAACGAGACCGAGAGCCTCGGCGCCTCCTTCAACATGGACGCGCGGCTGACGAGCAAGATCAACATCAGCGCGCGCCTGAACGGGAACAGTTCCTCCGCGAGCGCCTTCTACCGCGTGGACCCGTACACGTACGCTGTCCAGACCAGCCGTGCTATCCCGGCGCGGAACGAGGATGGGAAGCTCTTTTATTACCCGATCTCGGGGAATATCCTGTATAATGTCCTGAACGAGCTGGCGGAGACGAGCAACTCGAACCAGCAGCGCAGCCTCAACGCCACCCTGAACGTGAATTACACGCCCCTTCCCGGCCTGCGCCTCGAGAGTATGCTGGGAGTCAATACCAATAACTCCACGGGCGAGTCCTACGCCTCGGAAAACACCGCCTACATCGCCGAGATCCGCGGCTATAACTTCGGGGAGTACGCCTTCGGCAGCGACGCATACCGGCAGTCACCCTTGCCCCACGGCGGGGAGTTGAACAACACGGAGTCGCGCTCCACCTCCTTCACGTGGAGAAACGGGGTGTCGTTCAACCAGGTGATCGGCAAGCACCGCTTGGGCGCCCTCCTCGGCCACGAGGCGCGCGGCAACGCAACAAACGACCTGTCCACCACCTTCTACGGCTACTTCCCCGACCGGGGGAAAGGCGTCTCCCTGCCCCGGCGTATCATCCTGAACAGCGCAGGGAACGAGATCGAGAACCCCCTGTACGCGAGTATGAACCCCCAGATCACCGAAAAGAAGTCGAATTACCTCTCCTTCTACGGGAGCGCAACCTACTCCTTCGACGAACGCTACGTCGCGACGGGCAGCATCCGCTCGGACGCCTCCAACCGTTTCGGGCAGGACCGGCGCAATCGCTTCCTGCCCGTTTGGTCGGCGGGGGTACGCTGGAACGTGCACAACGAGCCGTGGCTGAAAGGCCAGGAGTTCCTGAGCGAGTTGAACATCCGCGCCACGTACGGCTGGCAGGGGAACGTGGCGGAGAACTTCGGCCCGGACCTGATCGCCTACATCCCTTCGAACGTGATTCACCCCATCACCGGGGAGTACGAGCTGAGGATCCAGTCATTGCCCTACGCCGACCTGCGGTGGGAGAAGACCAAGACCGTTAACCTCGGTATCGACGCGGGTTTCCTCAAGAATCGCTTCACGTTCACCGTCGAGTACTACACGAAGCGGACGGAGGACATGATCGTCTACCGGGAACTGCCCATCTCCTACGGGATCCCCTCCATGCCCATGAACGGGGGCGAGATGACGAACCGGGGGATCGAGGTATTGGTGAATGGCACCCTCGTCCGCACGCAGAACGTGGTTTGGAGCCTCTCGATGAACACGTCGCGAAATCTCAACCGGATCGCATCGACGATCGCCCCCTACAACAACTGGCAGACGGCCGTGAGCGGCCAGTATTACAAGGACGGGTACGCCGTTTCTTCTTTCTGGGTGTTTGAATTTGACGGGCTTGACCCGAACACGGGCTACCCGCGCTTCATCGTCCCCACGAAGGAGGAGAACCCGAATGTCGTGAACGACCCCACGGAGTACATGAAGTACGCCGGCACCCTCGACCCGGATTTCACCGGCGGTCTCTTCACCGTTTTCCGCTACAAGACGCTGTCGTTCTCCGGCTCGTTCACCCTCGGGCTGGGCGGGAAGCGCTTCCTGAACAAGCTGTTCGGCGGCACGAATACCACGATGGGCCTCTTCAGCCTGCCAAGCCCCTATTACAATCTCTCGCGGGAGTACGTGAACCGCTGGCGCCAGCCCGGCGACGTGACGGATATCCCCTCCATCCCCTCGCTCGACGCCCCGCGGATAGTCGACCCGGCGACGCTTGACGGGCCTTACGAGGAGATGCGGGAATTTTACCCCTACCAGATGTACGACAACTCCGACGCCCGCGTCGTGAACGCCTCCTACCTGCGTTGCAACAACCTCACGCTCTCCTACGGCTTGCCGGGCGATGTGCCGCGGCGACTGGGGTTGAAGAGTTTGCAGATGAACGCATCGGTGAGCAACCCGTTTATGATCGTGAGCAAGGGTTACAAGGGCATCGACCCGGAGGTGGCCGCCGGAAACCAGCCGGTGACCCGCACCTTCTCGCTGGGCCTGAACGTGAGTTTTTAATTTAAAACGTGTAACATCATGAAAAAGATATTTAGCATTACGAGCCTTTGCTGCCTGCTCCTCGCGGGCGGCGGCTGCGAGAAATTCTTGGAGGAGAGCAGCCAGAACGAGGTGCGGCCTTCCACTGTCGCCGACCTCGAGCAGTTGATGACGGGGGAGGTGTACCCGATCGGTACCACCATGCATAATTACCTCGAGTTGCTGACGGACAACGTGGAGAGCAATTTTTACAACAGCTCGATGGTACCCGCCTTCCTTCAGCGATGGGAGTCTGTCTTCACTTGGCAGGCAGAGATGTACGAGTTGCTCGATGCGATCGGGGCCTCGGGTAACCCGGGCGTACGGATCGACTCTTACGAGCATTATTACACGCGCATCAAAGGCTGCAACGTCATCCTTGACATGCTCGATGCGGTACGCGGCGAGGAGGGAGACAAGGCCAACCTATGCGGCCAGGCGCTGGGCATGAGGGCATGGTTTTATTTCATGCTGGTCAACCTTTACGGCCAGCCGTACAACGCCCCGGGCGTTGACCCGGGGACGACGCCCGGCGTTCCGCTCATCCTCTTGTCCGGCGTAAAGGACGAGTTGCCGCGCCGCGCCCCCGTGGCGGAGGTCTACCGGCAAGTGGAGGCCGACCTCTTGGAGGCCCTACCGCTGCTCGAGGCGCACGGTCAGGGGAACAGCAAGTATAAGGTCACGGACATGTTCATCTGCACGTTGCTCTCTCGCCTCTACCTCTACAAGGAGGAGTGGGAGGAGGTCGAGCGCTACGCCTCGCTGGGCCTTGCGAAGAACGCACAGCTGAGCAACCTCGCCGATTACATCGCGGGGGCGGCCGTCGGCACGTTCTCCGATGGCGTCTACGGGCTGGGCAGCCCGGAGGCCATCTGGTACGGCTACGGCACGAACAACGAACACGTTTCCTTCGACTGGACGGGTTTCTACCGCTTCGCGACCTACGTCGCATCCACCGGGTTAAAGACGCTCTACGAGTACCAGAACGACCCGGACAACAGAATGGACATGCGCTACCGCTACTATTACATGTGGGAGGCCACGATCACCACCTATCCCTCGGCGGCGCTCACCGTCGGCACCAAGAGGAGCGCCCTCGCAACGTCCGCCAGCGGGTCAGTCAAGGGGATGCGGGTCGCAGAACTTTACCTGAACCGGGCGGAGGCGAACGCCCGGCGTTTCCTGCTGGGAGGTGACGACACCCGGCGCACGGCGGCCCTCGCCGACCTGAACCAGTTGCGTCGTCACCGCTATGATACGCGCAACGTCGCTTATCAACCGGTAAATATCACGGACGCCGCGGCACTCCTCGCCTTCTGCCTCGACGAACGGCGGCGGGAGTTGAATTTCGAGGATCACCGCTGGTTTGACCTGCGCCGCCTCGGGATGCCGCGCCTCGAGCATACCATCCAAGTGGACGCTGAACAGGCCCCGCAGACCTACGTGTTGGAGCAGGGCGGGCTTCGCTACGTGCTCCCCATCCCGCGCTACGTGCTGGATAAAAACCCGGCCCTCGTGCCGAATCCTTGAAGATGACGCGTAATTTTAAATAATAAAGACATGAAACTGAACAAAATGATTTGGATACTCGCCCTCGCGGCCTGTTGCGCCGTGGCGTGCGAGCGGGAGGAGGCGTTGACGCCCACCGGGACGGAAGACATCTACGGGGATCTCACTCTACCGCAGGGCGATCACCCGTACGATGCGACGATACGGACGTGGTTCGAGAAATATAACACGCTCTTCCTCTACAAGTACGTGCCGCACGACCTCTATTACCACCCCAACCGCTGGCTGGGTGGGACGTACGACCCCGTGCGGGATACCACCTACGCCGGGTTTAACGCGCAGAATAATACGGGGTATTTCGATACCCCCGCCGACGAGCAATACATCGGCGAGCAACTGGCGCTGATCCAGGAGGTGTTGCTCGATTTTTACCCGGAGGCTTACCTGAAGCAGTGCCTGCCGAAGAAGGTGTTCCTGATGGATAGCATCTACTGGAGCACCAGCCGGAAAGGGAAGCCGCTCGTGAATCTTTGCCAGACGTACCGGGGAGGGGATTTCATCTCCATCTCGTGGGGCGCCGAGCGCGTGCTGACGATTACGCCGGGAGAGAAGAGGATCCTCCGCGATTCCCTGAACGCAGCGTTCCTCTCGACAGCCATCACTCGGGGCGGGGCGACGCGGACGGCGGCGTTCGAGGCGGTCTCGAATTATATCGACCCGAATATTTACACGCGATATAAGGAACTGGGGATTCTCGATCCCTGGGTGAGAGACGCGGCCGCCGACTGGCGCCTCTTCCTGGCGACGATCGCGAGCACCTCTTACGCGGAGCTGACTGCCGACGCGGGTCCCAAGAATTTCCTGCACCCGAGCTTCGACGTGAATGGCCTCGTCCGGATCAAGTACGATCTTGTCATCGCATATTTCCGGGAGGAGCACGGCATCGACTTGCAGGCGATCGGGAACTCCGCCTTCTAACGTGCGGGGCTTGACCCGCGAAAATGTAGCTTATTCTTGTAAAAAAACTCGGCCGTCATTGCAGAGATATCCAATATCTCTGCAGAGATGGCCGATGTCTTCTCTATAGAGATGGCGAGTATCTCTGCGGAGATTTCGCCCGTTTCTACATGTAAATTATTACCTTCGCGGTTGAAATAAAACCAATCACATGAATATCGTCATTGCCGGAGCCGGGGAAGTAGGCACGCACCTGGCGCGCATGTTGAGCAAGCAGAAGCACCAGATCATGTTGATCGATAGCGACAAGCAGAAGCTGGAACTCATCGAGAGCCAGGTGGACGTCCTTTACGTCGTGGGTTCCTGTACCTCTACCGGCGCGCTGCGGGACGCGGGCGTGGAGCGGTGCGACCTCTACATCGCCGTCAACCCGGAGGAGGAGCTGAACATCAACTCGACGCTCCTCGCGAAGCGGCTCGGCGCCCGGCAGACCATCGCCCGCGTGAACAATAGCGAGTATTTAGAGGAGGAGAACAGCGAGTACCTGAAGAGCATCGGCATCGACTCGTTGATCTACCCGGAGCGCCTCGCCGCGGAGGAGATCGTCAGCACGCTCAAGATTAGCGGCTCGCGGCAGGCGCACGAGCTGTCCGACGGGCGCCTGCAGTTCCTCAGCATCAAATTGTGGGAGAACGCCCCGCTGCTCGACCTCTCGCTGATCCAGATGGCCGAGCGGTACGAGGCGGAGAACTTCCGCGTGGTGGCCATCAAGCGCGCCGACAAGACGATCGTCCCGCGCGGGAACGACCGCTTCATGTACGGCGACATGATCAACGTCGTCACGAAGCCCGCTTACATCCAGCGCCTCTTCGACATGTGCGGCAAATCGCGGCACGAGATCAGGAACGTCGTCATCGTCGGCGCCACGCGCATCGGCGTCAAGACCGCCTCGCTGCTCGAGAAGAACTATAACGTGAAGCTGATCGAGCCGGACCGGGAGACCTGCATCTCGCTGGCCGACAGGTTGCGCTCGACGCTCGTCATCAACGGCAGCGGGCAGGATCTCGCCCTCCTGCGCGAGGAGGGGATCAAGAACACGGACGCCTTTATTAGCGTCACCGACTCCTCGGAGATCAACATCCTCTCCTGCCTCCTCGCCAAGAAGCTGGGCGTGAAGAAGAGCATCGCCGAGGTGGAGAACATGGACTACATCGGCCTCGCGGAGAGCATCGGCCTCGGGACGCTGATCAACACGAAGGTCATCGCCGCCTCGCACATCTACCGCCACACGATGAACGTCGACGTGAAGCACCTGCGTTTCCTCACCTTTTCCGAGGCGGAGGTTTTCGAGGTGGCGGCCGAACCCGGCTCGAAAATCACGCGTGCGGCCCTGAAAGACATGACTTTCCCGGAGGACGCGACCGTCGGCGGCGTCATCCGCGGCGATGACGTCATCATCGCGAAGGGCGACACCCTCATCCAGCCCGGCGACGACGTCGTCGTGTTCGCCCTCCCGGAGGCCATCAAGAAAGTCCTCAAGCTATTCCGCTGAACGATGATTAACTTCCGCTTTATCACGAGCATCATCGGACGCCTGTTGTGGCTGGAGGGCGCCTTCATGCTCCCTTGCGCGGCGCTCGCCGTCTGCCAGGGGGACTGGCGGAGCGTGGCCGGGTTCCTCGGCGCCTTCCTGCTCACCGTCGCCGCGGGGGCCGTGATGGTGCGCGCGGTGAAGGTCGACGACAGGGTGCTCTCCAAGCGCGACGGTTACTTTATCGTCACGTTCACGTGGCTGGTCTTCACCCTCTTTGGCGCCTTGCCCTACCTGCTGGGGGGCGCGATCGCCTCGCCCGTTGACGCGCTCTTCGAGACCATGTCCGGGTTCACGACCACCGGCTCCACCATCCTCGAGGACGTCGAGGCCATGCCGCGGGCCGCCCTCCTGTGGCGCTCCCTCACGCAGTGGCTCGGCGGCATCGGGATCATCGTCCTCTTTATCGCCATCCTCCCCGGCCTCGGCATCGAGGGGCGCGATCTCTACGTCGCGGAGGTTACCGGCCCCACCCACGACAAGTTTTCCGCCACCTTCACCTCCACCGCCCGCCACATGTGGATGCTCTACATCGCGCTGACCGGGGTACAGTGCGCCTTGCTGCTGCTCGGCGACATGGACTGGTTCGACGCCCTGTGTCACTCGCTCGCGACCATGTCCTCCGGGGGCTACTCCACGCGGCAGGCCAGCGTGGCCGCGTGGGATTCCGCGTATATCCAGTACGTGTTTATCTTCTTCATGCTCCTCGCCGGCACGAATTTCGGCCTCTTGAACGCCCTTTTCCTCGGTCGCCCGCGCCGCCTGTTCCGGGACAACGAGTTTCGCATGTACCTCTTTATTATTCTCGCCGCCAGCCTGATCATCGCCGCGGGACTTTTTTACGCCGGCACGCGACCGGATCGCGCCTTCCGCGACGCCCTGTTTCAAGTCGTCTCGATCCTCACCTCCACCGGGTTCTCTACCGGCGACTACCTATCGTGGCCGCCGTTGCTGGGGGCCATCATCTTCTTCCTGTTCTTTATCGGGGGGTGCGCCGGTTCCACCTCCGGCGGCATGAAATGCATCCGCTTCTACCTCCTCTTCAAGAACTCCCTCGCCGAGATGAAGCGCATCATTCACCCCCACGCCGTCATCGTCGTCAAGTACAACGGCAAGGGCATTCACCCCGGCGTCATGTCCAACGTCATGGGTTTCTTCGTGTTATTCATGATTATCTTTGGTATCGCCAGCCTCCTGATGGCCTACTTCACGAACGACATCGAGACGGCGTGCAGTACCGTCCTCTCCGCCATGAGCAACACCGGCCCCGCGTTCGGCGACATCGGCCCGCTGTCCAATCATGCCGGCCTGCACGATGTCGCCAAGCTCTTCCTCGCGCTGCTGATGCTCGTCGGGCGACTGGAAATCTTCACCGTGCTGGTGCTCTTCAGCAAGGCTTTCTGGAAGAGGTGATCACTCCCGCCACCTGAAAATCTTTAAAGATCGCGAGGTGCCCGGGCGAAAATAAAAAAGCCACCCGTGATCGGGTGGCTTTTCTAACTTGTAGGCGGTCACGCTTCAGCCGGAGCATCAACGGGACAAACACTCGCGCACGAGCCGCAGGAGGTACAATCGTCCGCCTTGATCTCGTAACGTTCATCACCCATGAAGATCGCTCCTGACGGGCACTCAGCTTCACATGCACCGCAGGAAATACAATCATCGGAAATTACGTAAGCCATTCTTTAATGTAATTTAGTTAATAATTGACGCGAAAGTAAGGCCATATTTTGAAACGGCAAAATTTTAATGCAAAATCTTGGCGCGAGGACGCACATCGCGCCCGCCAGCACGACCAAACGCCGAAGGGACTGGATTTTCGTAACCGGGGGGCGACGCCCAGTCGTGGTCGGAAGATGCAAAAAAGCCCCGAAGGGGTGTCCAGCAATAGCGTGGGGCAACGCCCCACGAACCGGATCATACTATTCGCCAAGCCCTGAACGGGCGTAAGCAATAGCATGGTATTGTATTGGCTTGCAGGCTTTCAGCCTGCTTATTATTCATCAGGTGACCATTCGTGGGGCGTTGCCCCACGTTATTGCTGGACACCCCTTCGGGGTTTTTTATGGTCATCCTCGTAATCTTCCGACCACGACTGGGGTGACGCCCAATGCCGTCAACTTAAGGATTGATGCCGGGGACGCCGAAATGGTTAGTGATTAGTGGTTAATTCTTGGCGAGAAGGGCTGAAGGCCCGCCATAACCCAGCCCAATGCACCGCGTTGGGTAAGATCGCTACGCCCTCTAACCGGCGCCCTGAAGAGGCAGCATATTGAAAATGAGTATGCTGCCCTTTCAGGGCGCGATGCGGTATGGTATGTCCATTACCCAACGCGATGCGTTGGGCTGGGTTATGGCGGGCCTTCAGCCCTTGAGTTGACGGCATTGGGCGTCACCCCAGTCGTGATCGGAAGATTACGAGGATGACCATAAAAAAAACCGAAGGGGTGTCCAGCAATAGCGTGGGGCGTTGCCCCACGAATGGTCACCTGATGAATAATAAGCAGACTGAAAGCCTGCGAGCCAATACGATACCATACTATTGCTTACGCCCGTTCTGGGCTTGGCGAATAGTATGATCCGGTTCGTGGGGCGTTGTCCCACGCT
>JAISAV010000238.1 GCA_031266545.1 Odoribacteraceae bacterium
CCGAGGTTGAGGGACATGGGGATGGACATTTTCAGGTGTTTCCACGTGGAGAGGTTGTCGCCCGTCCACGTGGCGGCGTGCCGCTGCCCGCCGATGTAGTTGGCGCGGGAGAGGACGAAGGGACGCTTGTCCGGGTTGGCCTTGAGGATGGCGTCACGCGTGGATTGCACCATGAGCAGGCCATAGACGTTGTGATAGCGCGCGTGGGGGCCAGCGGGAAGGGCGCCGCCGCCGCGGTGGATGTTATCCTCGGGCATGGTGCGCGTCTCGACGCGGAAGACGGCAGGCTCGTTCATGTCGTTCCAGACGCCGTCGACGCCCGTGGCGAGGAAGCCGCCGTACAGGGTCTCCCACCACGTGCGCGTCTCCGGCCGCGTGAAGTCGGGGAAGGCGCACTGCCCCGGCCAGACGCTGCCGTTGTACTCGTTGCCCGCGTGATCGGTCACCCAGTGCTTGCCCTCGACGCCCTGGCGATAGGCGAAGTAAGTGGAATCTTTCTTGATGCCCGGGTCGATCATGTAAACGGCCTTGAAGTGGTTGGCGTGGAGGTAGTCATTTAGTGCGGCGGGACGCGGAAAGCGAGTACTGTCAAAAGTGAAGACGCGGAAGCCGTCCATGTAGTCGATGTCCATCCAGATGACGTCGCAGGGGATGTTCCTCTGCCTGAAGCCATCGGCGATCTCCTTGACGCGCGTGTCGGGATAGTACGACCAGCGGCTTTGCTGGAAGCCCAGCGCCCAGAGGGGCGGCAACTCCATCGTGCCGGTGAGGGCGGCAAGCGCCTTGACCACCTCGCGGGGGCTGTCGCGCTCGATGACGATGACGCGGAAAGGGGGGCCGTCGGAGGTGATCTTCATGGGATTGGATAGCTCGATCTCCTGCCGCCAGGTATTGTCGGCGAGGATCCCGAAGGAGCTCCCGTCGGGGCGCACGCCGAGGATCCAGGGATGGGATTGATACAGGTTTTTCCCCCCGTTGAGGGCGTAGGCGTAGTTGTCGAGGTTCCACGCCGTGGTGCTCGTGCCGTTGCGCCGCAGCGGGCCGACGACCTCGCCCGTGCCGTAGAGGTCTACCCGCCTGTCATAGGCGATGGTGACCACGCTTTTCCCGTCTCGCACCTCGAAGGTCGGCTTGATTTCCCAGTCGCGCGGCAAGGCGCCTTGTCGCCGCGGCTCCTCGAGGAGAGCGAAGGAGGGTAACGTCCCGGCGGGATCGAAGTTCTCCGGGTAGAAGACGGCCGTCCCCTCGCCACACAAGTAAGAGCGGGTGTTTTGGCAACCGACATGCAGCGTGACGCACGCGGCACAAAATGCAAATACCAAGATCATCTGTCGTCGTTTCATATCGTTTTATTTTAGGTTTATGGCAGCAAAGGTAATAGTTTTGCGTTGTGATGAAAACGGGAAGGGGAATAAAAATAAAACCCAAAATATCTATACGCGTTATCGGACGATAACGATAATGAAAATGAATAAAAAATAAAAATGAATTGGGTAGAAAGGCGGGATACTTGTTGCAATTTTCGTACTTTTGGACAATCATTCAAAACAAATGAACATGAAAATGATGTTATTCTTATTTATGGCGCTGGTAACGAACGTGTCAGCGGCCGATGGAATCAAGAATTTCCACGATTTTACGGTGACGACTATCGACGGGGAAGAGTTCCCCCTGTCGCGGTTGAAGGGAAAGAAGGTGCTGGTAGTGAACGTGGCGTCCAAATGTGGCCTCACGCCACAGTACAAGCAGTTGCAAGAGCTATACGAGAAGTACGGCAAGGATGGTCGCTTTGTCATCATCGCTTTTCCCGCTAACAATTTCGGACAGCAAGAACCCGGTAGCAACGAGGAGATCAAGGAGTTTTGCACGTCAAGGTATGCCGTGACCTTCCCGATGATGGGCAAGATCTCGGTCAAGGGAGAGGATATTGCCCCGCTCTACCGCTGGCTGACAAGTGCGAGCGAGAACGGCAAGCAGGACGCAACGGTGACTTGGAATTTCCAAAAGTTCCTGATCGATGAACAGGGAAACTGGGTGGATACCGTCGAGCCTAAAACCCTCCCGACAGACGCGCAAATCGTTTCTTGGATCGAGGGGAAGTGATCCCCGGCCGTCGGCTATACCTTATATATATTATCAAGATGAAAGGACGAAGAGTAATTGCCGCGTTCGCGTCTCTCGTGGGGTTTTGGATGCTTGCTGGCGGGGTGTCGGCGGCTCCTGTCACCGGAAAGCTCGCGAACGAGCGGGATACCTCTCATTACATTCCCGTCGAGCGTTACGCGGGGATGGCGCTCCCGCTTCCGAGTTTGTTCGTGAAGACTAATCTTTTTCAGGCTTTGGCCACGCGTGCGCCCAACATCGGGGTGGAGATGGGACTGGGGCGACGCACCTCGCTGGATCTCTCGGTAGGGTATAGCTTGTGGGATGGCGTCGAGGAGAAATTCTTTTCCTTCTCGACGGCGCGCTTGGAATTTCGTTATTGGCTTCGCGAGCGTTTTTATGGTCACTTCTTCGGGGTACATCCCCTTTACGGGAGCCTGGCAATCGGCGGGTACGACTTCTTGTCGTTATTCGAGAAGGAGTTCCGCTACGAGGGAGATGCATGGGGAGCTTCCCTCTCCTATGGTTATCGCTGGAGCATCGGCCGACGCTGGGCGCTCGAGTTCGGGGCGAGCGGCGGGGCGTTGCTCTTGCAGTACGATAAATACAACAGGGACTCGTCCGGTGAAAGCCTGAACGATTCCAAGTATAAAAAGATCTACATCGGGCTTACCAACGCAAGCGTCACCTTGGTATTTATGATAAAATAACGCGAACACGATGAGAAGAAGCTTTGCAATATTCGCGGCACTGCTGCTCGTGGTAACGGGCGTCACCGCGCAGGGACAGAAAACGGTACTTTCCCGCCTCTCGATGGAGAGGGGCGAGGGCGTGCTGACGCTCTCCTTTCACTTGGATATCAATAAACATTTGGCAAAGGGTACTCGCTTGCTGGTACTCGCCCCCGTGATCCAAGACGACATCAACAAATGGTCATTCTCTCCGGTCATGATCCACGAGAGGGCTTTTCAACAGGCCGGGCACGACTCGAGGCAGCAGATCATTCACGCCCGGGCCGGTGATGACGTCGCTTATTCCGTCACGATTCCTTTTCAACCGTGGATGGAGGGGGCGGAGCTGGTATTGGAAACCCTCGACGTTGGGTGGCACGGCGCCCCGGTGGTCAGGCGCAAGCAGTTGTTGGCCTCCACGCCCTCTCCCATGCCTCCACCCGTGAGGGGAACGAGCGCGGTCCCGCTTGCTTCCACGGGTGACAGGTTGGCGAAACGCTTTCCTTACCTTCTTTCTCTTGACGAGGCGGGGGAAGTGGCGTTTGATGAAATACCCGCGAGCGCGTTAAACCTTCTTTTCCACCAGTCGAGCAGTCGTATCGAGCCGGAATATGCGGATAATTGGGAGGTATTTTCGGACTTGATCTCTACCATCCGCGCCATCGAGTACTCCGGGGACAGCCGTGTCAAGTATATTCTCGTCTCGGGTTCCGCCTCCCCGGAGGGTTTCTTCGAGACCAACAGCCGTTTGGCGCGCGAGCGTGCCATGGCGGTAAAGAGATATATCTTGAGCCATTCTTCCCTGCCGGACGAGACCATCTTGATTCACGACAACCCCGAGGACTGGAATGGCCTCCGCGCGCTGGTCGAGCAGTCGTACATGCCCAACAAGGAGCAAGTGTTGCGCATCATGGACGATGTCCCGATATGGGATCCCGTGCGGCAGGTGGGACGCGAGGGTGAATTGAAGAAGTTGGACGGCGGGCGACCTTATCGCTACATGCTCGAGTATTTTTTCCCGCGACTGCGCCACGCCGCCCTCGTCTGGGTATACTAC
>JAISAV010000017.1 GCA_031266545.1 Odoribacteraceae bacterium
CCACCACTTGACCGTGAACTTCCGGCACCCGGCCCGCCACCTGCCCAAAAAGAGGTTCGTCGCGAACGCGACCACCGACACGATTAGGATATTTAAAACACTCATGCCACTCGTTATAACGCGGTAACAAAGGTACGTGAAATTTCCAAATTACACGCGAGCGAGCAAAAACAGGCGCCCGCCAACGCCCGGGGGGAGACCACCGCGCACCGGGAGCACCCCCCGGAAACCCGCCGCACGGGACACGCCCCGTCGACGGGTCGCCGCCCTCTTCCTTTCAAATTAACACTTTTATATTAGATTAACCGCCGATTTTTTATTAAACTCGCGTCAAAAGAGTAAAACCATAATTTCACGTCATGCAAAACAATCTCATCGACCCGTCGATCATCGACAACGAGCTAGCCGCTTGCGGTATCCAGGACATGGAAGACGCCACCATCCGCGACATCGTGCGCGTCGTCAACGCGGTGGAAGCGGCCCTCGGGCTGAAGTTCATCCGTATGGAGATGGGCGTGCCGGGGCTGCCCCCCTCCCCCGTCGGCGTCGAGGCGGAGATCGAGGCGTTGCGCCGGGGCGTCGCCCAGTTCTACCCGATGCTGGAGGGCCACGCGGAGTTGAAAGAGGAGGGTTCTAAATTCGTCAAGAACTTCATGGACATCGACATCTCCCCGGAAGGCATCATCCCGACCGTGGGATCGATGCAGGCCTGCTACGCCGCGTTCATGGCCGTCACCGGGTGCCGGGAGGGGAAGGACACCATCCTCTTCATCGACCCCGGCTTCCCGGTGCAGAAGAACCAGATGCGCGTGATCGGCAAGCCGTACCTCTCCTTCGACGTCTACAACTACCGGGGCGAGAAGCTGCGGGCCAAGCTGGAAGAGTACCTCGCCGGGGGGCGCGTCGCCGCCATCCTCTACAGCAACCCGAACAACCCCGCGTGGATCTGCCTCGCGGAGGAGGAGTTGCGGATCATCGGCGAGCTGGCCGCGAAACACGAGGCCATCGTGCTGGAAGACCTCGCCTACTTCGCGATGGACCTCCGCCGCGACCTCTCACGCCCGGGCGTGCCGCCTTTCCAGCCCACCGTCGGGAAGTACGCGCGCGACTACATCGTGCTGATCTCCGGCTCGAAGATCTTCAGCTACGCCGGGCAGCGCCTCGGGCTGATGTGCATCCCCGACGCGCTGTACAACCGCCGCTACGACCACCTGCAGGCGCGCTTCGGGGGCAACGGCAAGCTGGGCTACACGCTCGTGAACCGGATCATCTACACCCTCTCCTCGGGCACGACCCACTCCAGCCAGCACGCCATGAGCGCCATCCTCAAGGCCGCCAACGAGGGGCGGCTCGACATCCTCGAGGGGCCGCGGGAGTACGGCCGGCGCGCGCGCGTCATGAAAGAACTCTTCACGCGGCACGGCTTCCGGCTCGCCTACGAGTCCGACCTCGGCGAGCCGATCGCCGACGGCTTCTACTTCACCCTCTCCTACCCGGGCATGACCGGCGGCGCGCTCACGCGGGAACTCCTCTACCACGGGATCTCCGCCATCCCGCTGCGCGACACCGGATCGACGCGCCAGGGCGTGCGCGCGTGCGTCTCGCAGGTGGGCATGGAGCGCATGGCCGACCTCGAGGAACGCCTGCGCCGCTTCACCGCCGCTCACCCGGTGGAGGCGGGCGCCGGGTCGTGAAAACATAAAATTCGCTAATATTTCATAATACCGTTGCGCCGGTGAATTTTAATTTCTAATTTTATCACCGATTTCAAGCAACAAATCGAAGGGAAACACCTGTATTATTTATAAATCATAATCTATCATTCGCTATGGCAAAAATCAGGGGCGCTATCGTCGTCGACACGGAGAGATGCAAGGGTTGCGACCTTTGCGCGATCGCGTGCGCGTTCAAGGTGCTGGGCCTCTCGCGGGAGGTCAACGGCAAGGGGTATCATTACTCGGAGATGGTTCAACCGGAGGCGTGTACCGGGTGCGCGAACTGCGCGCTGGTATGCCCCGACTCGGTGATCACCGTCTACAAGGTAAACGTCAATAACTAAAATTATGGCAGAAATAAAACTAATGAAGGGGAACGAGGTGATCGCCGAGGCGGCCATCCGTTGCGGGTGTGACGGCTACTTCGGCTACCCGATCACCCCGCAGTCCGAAATCATGGAAACGCTCATGCTCCGCGAGCCGTGGAAAGAGACCGGCATGGTCGTCCTGCAGGCCGAGAGCGAGATCGCGGCCATCAACATGGTGTACGGGGCGGCCTCCTGCGGCAAGAAGGCCATGACCTCCTCCTCCAGCCCCGGCATCTCGCTCAAGCAGGAGGGACTCACCTACCTCGCGGGGGCCGAGCTGCCCTGCCTCGTCGTCGACGTCGTGCGCGGCGGCCCCGGGCTGGGCACCATCCAGCCCGCCCAGAGCGACTACTTCCAGGCCACCAAGGGCGGCGGCCACGGCGACTACCACCTGCTCGTCCTGGCGCCCGCCTCCGTGCAGGAGATGAACGACTTCGTGGCGCTCGGCTTCGAGCTGGCCTTCAAGTACCGCAACCCCGTCATGATCCTCGCCGACGGCGTGATCGGCCAGATGATGGAAAAGGTGCAACTCGCCGAACCCGTCCCCCGCTGGACAGACGCCGACATCGAGCGCCTCTCCGGCGACTGGGCGCTCACGGGCAAGAAGGAGCGCCGCCAGCGCCACATCTCCACCTCCCTCGAGCTGGACTCCTACAAGCAGGAGATCTTCAACCACAAGCTGCAGGCCAAGTACCGCCTCATGGAGGCCAACGACGCGCGCCACGAGGAACTCTCCTGCGCCGACGCCGACTACCTCTTCATCGCCTACGGCTCCAGCGCCCGCATCTGCCAGAAGGCCGTCCAGCTCTGCCGCGAGCAAGGCATCAAGGCGGGGCTGCTCCGCCCGATCACCCTCTACCCCTTCCCCAAGGCCCCCGTCCAAGCGGCCGGGCGACGGGTCAAGGGCATCCTCGCCGTGGAGATGAGCGCCGGGCAGATGGTCGAGGACGTTCGCCTCGCCGTCAACGGCGTCACCCCCGTCGAACACTTCGGCCGCTACGGCGGGGTCATCCCCACGCCGGAAGAGGTCGTCGACGCGCTGAAAAAACAAATAATAGGAGCATAAATCATGGAAATAACAGATATCATCCGGCAGGAAAACCTCGTCTACGCGAAAAGCCCCCTGCTCACCGACAACATCATGCACTACTGCCCGGGCTGTTCCCACGGCGTCGTGCACGCGCTCATCGCCGCCGTCATCGAGGAGATGGGCGTGCAGGACAGGACGATCGGCGTCTCCCCCGTGGGATGCTCCGTGCTCGCCTACAACTACCTCGACATCGACTGGGCGGAGGCAGCCCACGGCCGCGCCCCCGCCGTCGCCACCGGCATCAGCCGCCTCCACCCCGACAAGTACGTCTTCACCTACCAGGGTGACGGCGACCTCGCCTCCATCGGCACCGCCGAGGTCATGCACGCCTGCAACCGGGGCGAGAACATCGTCATCGTCTTCATCAACAACGCCATCTACGGCATGACCGGCGGACAGATGGCCCCCACCACCCTCGTGGGACAGGTCACCGCCACCACCCCCTACGGGCGCGACGTCAAGCTCAACGGCTTCCCGATGAAGATCACCGAGCTGCTCGCCCAGCTCGACGGCACCGGCTACGTCACGCGACAGGCCGTCCACACCCCCCTCGCCATCCGCAAGGCCAAGAACGCCCTCCGCAAGGCGTTCGAGAACACCAAGAAGGACAAGGGAACCTCCTTCGTCGAGGTGGTCGGCACCTGCAGCTCCGGCTGGAAGATGACCCCCGCCGAGGCCAACCGCTGGATGGTCGAGAACATGTTCCCCAAGTACCCCCTCGGCGACATCAAGGACATTTAAACATAACGAAACATGACAGAAGAAATCATCATAGCAGGCTTCGGGGGGCAAGGCGTCCTCTCGATGGGTAAAATCCTCGCCTACTCCGGCATCATGCAAGACCAGGAGGTCGCCTGGATGCCCTCCTACGGCCCGGAGATGCGCGGCGGCACCGCCAACGTCACCGTCATCCTCAGCGACGAGCGCATCAGCTCGCCCGTGCTCACGCGCTACGACACCGCCATCATCCTCAACCAGCAGTCCATGGACAAGTTCGAGGCCGCCGTCAAGCCCGGCGGCACGCTCGTCTACGACCCCAACGGCATCACCCGCGAGCCTACCCGCGCGGACATCAACGTCTACAAGATCGAGGGCACGAGGCTGGCCGCCGAGGCCGGAAACCCCAAGATCTTTAACATGATCGTGCTGGGAGGCTTCCTGAAGGTCAAGCCCATCGTCGTCATCGCGAACGTCGAGAAGGGACTGGAAAAATCGCTCCCGCCGCGCCACCACCACCTGATCCCCGTCAACATCGAGGCCATCCGCACCGGCATGGAACACGTCGAGAAGGCGTGACGCCACCCCGGGTAAAAAGGCAGGGGCCAACGTTCGCATTGGCCCCTGTCTTCGTTATTTTATATCCATCAAGGCGGTTAGCGTTTTGTACTCCACTTCAGCATCACGCCGTGACACGGGAG
>JAISAV010000042.1 GCA_031266545.1 Odoribacteraceae bacterium
G
Source organism: Odoribacteraceae bacterium (assembly GCA_031266545.1). Classification (GTDB taxonomy): domain Bacteria; phylum Bacteroidota; class Bacteroidia; order Bacteroidales; family Marinifilaceae; genus JAIRKS01. The sequence continues at coordinate 2 of JAISAV010000042.1, forward strand.
AAGCCGAGCAGCATCAGGAAGCACACGCTGGCGTAGCCCGTGATGAATTGCGGGAAGATCTCCGGGCGAAAGTCGGTGAAGATGCGCGTGAGCATCTCCCAGGCGGTTTGCATGGAGGGGGCGCGGAAGAAGATCCAGCCAAAGCAGACGAAGTGGAAGGTGAGGAGGATGCCTGCGATCCGACGGGGGAGACTCGTTTGGGCGGCCGCGGGCTTGTTCGCGCGGAGGCGCCCCGCGATGAATTTGTGCACGGCCAGACCCGCCCCGTGCCACGCCCCCCAGAGGATAAAGTGCGCGGAGGCCCCGTGCCAGAGGCCGCCCAGGAGCATGGTGATAAAGAGGTTGAGGTACATGTGCGCCCGCCCTTTGCGGTTGCCCCCGAGGGAGATGTAGAGGTAATCCTTGAGCCACGAGGAGAGGGAAATGTGCCAACGTCGCCAGAACTCGGTGATCGAGGCCGACTGGTAGGGCGAGTCGAAATTGAGGTTAAAGCGGAAGCCCAGCAGCAGGGCGATGCCGATGGCCATGTCGGAGTAGCCGGAGAAGTCGCAATAGATCTGCAAGGCGTAGCCGTAGACGCCCAGCAGGTTTTCCACCCCCGTGTAGAGCAGCGGGGCGTCGAAGACCCGGTCGACGAAGTTGAGACTGATGTAGTCGGAAATGACTACCTTCTTGAACACGCCGCAGAGGATCAGGAAGAAGCCCTCGCCGAAGTCGCTCCTGCTCACGAACGGCCGCCGGTGCATCTGCGGCAGGAACTCGCGGGCGCGGATGATCGGCCCGGCGACCAGCGGCGGGAAGAAGGAGACGTAAAAAAGGTAGTCAATCCAGCGACGCAGCGGCTGCACGCGTCCCCGGTGGACGTCGATGATGTAGCTGAGCGACTGGAAGGTGAAGAAGGAGATGCCCACCGGCAGGAAGATGTCCGCATGCTCGTGCCCCAGCCCTTGCAGCGTGGCGTTGCCGAACAGGTTGCCCAGCTCGTGCCCCAGCCGCGCGAGGAGGCCGAGGAGGAAGTTAAAGTACTTGAAATAGGCCAGCATCCCCAGGTTCACGCACAGGCTCAGCGTCACCCACCACTTGCCGGCCCGGTGCGACGAGGCCCGCGCGACGCGACGCGCGATCAGGAAGTCGGACGTGGCGACGAAGACGAGCAGGAGAAACCAGACGCCGCTGCTCTTGTAGTAGAAGTAGAGGGAAAAGAGGGTCACGTAGATAACGCGCGTCAGCGTGCGCTCCTTGAGCGCGAGGTAGACGACGAGGAAGCCGATAAACAGGAAGAGGAAAAAGCCGCTGCTGAACAAGAGGGGGTTGGCCGCGTCGTAGCGGAACAAGTCCAGGAATTTTTCCCACGAGAGGTCGCGTATAAAGGCAGGGGTTATCATGGCGTGCGTCTCGTGCGGGGGTTCGTCAACGCGTTAAACAGCAGGATGCCCTGCTCGTCATAGCCTCTCTTGGTAAAGTGTATCCGGTCTTTGCCCATCAGGCCCTCGCCCCACCACCGCTTGCACGATTCCTTGCCCCCGGTAGCCCGGAAAAGATCCCAGCAGGCGAGGCCGTGGTCGGCGGCCACCTTCGCCAGCACGCGCGCCGCCTTTTCCGTGTTGTTGTTGCGGATATACACCCGCCGCCGGTTGATGGTCGCCCGCCGGTAGCACTCCGGCGGGGTAGTCAGGAGCAGGGCGGTGCGGGGCATCCGCTGCTTGACCAGTGCGATAAAGGCGTTAACCTGCTCCTCGAACCGGGCGGGAGTAAAATTCCCTTCAAAGCTCTCGTTCGTCCCCAGCGAGACGATCAGCAGCGCGGGTTGCAAGGCGGCGAGGCGCGCGAGATACTCCTCGCTCGTGTAGTCCGAAAAGCGGGCGCCATTCACGCCGACGGCATGATAGAGCACCCCCGGCTGGCCATTGGTAAGATTCATCCCGTGGTAGAGGTTGACGTACCGCCCGACGGGCGGGGGATCGGCGGGAGGCAACGGGCGGGAGGCGAGCGTCAGGTGATCCGCGAGACTTTCCAGCCGAAACGTATCCGTCACCATGCCCTCGACCGGCCCGGGGAGGGGCGTCAGCTCCGGCAGGGAAAAGGCGGGAAGCGCATCGCGCACGAATAGACTCTCTCCCAGGCGCTCGCCCGGGGGAACGACGGGGTAGAGCGGTGCGGACTCCTCGCCCCGGTAGAGGACGAGCTGGTTAAACGCGTAGCCGCTGCCGTTGACGGGGGTGACGCTGACGTCCAGCCGGACGGCGGCGGCGGGCGTCAGGAGACCGATACCGCCGGGTCCCACGGGACAGCGCCACGGGCGTTGCACGCAACGTCCCAGCGTCCACTCTTTCACCGGCGACGCGACGCGGTAATCATCCGGCTCGTTGCTCCTCCCCAATCGAAACGGGGCGATCCATCCCCGGCCGGCGTTCCCGTACCGCGCGTGGAGCAGGCGCATGACCCGGCCGCTCAGGAACCCGGCTTGCACGTGAGAGTCCCCCAGGTGGACGATGGAGACGACCTCCCGTTCGCCATCGAGCAGGCGATCCAGCAGGTTGAAAAAGGGAAGCAGCGAGCCGGTGGGGTCATCCACCCGCACGAGAGAGTCGACGACGAAGGAGAGGGAGACGCGCGCGCCCTCCTCCCCGGCGGGCGTCGCGGCAAGGAGGGAGGAGTCAGCCGGCGAGGTGGTATCTAGGCGCGCGAGGGTATCCCCGACCCACGCGACAGGAGAGAGTGGCGCGGGGGAATCCCTCCCGACCATCGTGCCGCCCCTCGCGAAGAGGACGAGGCAAAGGCTACTTATCAGTGTCTTTGATCTGATCATAAAATTCTTTTTCTAACATCAGGGCGTTCATCAGGGCCTTGGCGACTATCCTGCCGCCCTTAAAGTTCAGGTGTGAAAAATCCTTGCTTGCCCAATCCTGTTCCACGAATTTCAACATGCTATTCCTGCCGCCCATCGCCCCGAAGAGGTTCCAGAAGGGCACGCCCGCTTGGCGGGCCGCCTGCCGCTGGGCGTGCAGGAGGGCCAGCACGGCGGGCATGGTCTGGAAGGAGCCGTTCTGCCGCGAGGCGCGGTCGGAGACCCCCAGCATCAGGATGTCGCTGCCGGGGAAACATTTCCGGAGGTGCCGGACGAGGTGCACCACGCGCACGCGGTACCAGCCATATTGCAGCGTCTCCTCGCTCACGACATTCAGCCCGTATTGGAGGATGATCAGGTCATAGGGCCGGATCTCGTTGAAGGCGGCGCAGACGCTCGAGTCGAGGCGCTCGAAAACCAGCCCGGAATTGCCTCGCAAGGCATAATTATCGACGACCACTCCTCCCTCCACTTCCAGTGCGATGCCATATGCGCGGAATCCCCTCGCGCGGGTGAAGAGTAACTCGCCTTCCGAGAGCGTGTCGTCCAGCACGAACTGCCGGGGGAGCGACGAGGGGGGGAGCGTCAGCGCCAGCGTGTCGGGTTTGTCATACGTCAACCGCAGCAGGGTACTGTCATTCCGCTCGTACAGCAACTTCAGCGAGGTCACGCGCGCGAGCGACGGGCGGAAACGCGTGGTTTTAAACGAGACGCGCACCTCGTCCGCCCCTGCCTCGAAGATCATGCCCGACAGGATGTGCGGTAACTCCTTTTCACCGGGGAGAGCGCGCGTCACCCATCCCTCCGCCTCCTGCCGGATGGTGGGGCGAAACTGCGCGGCGGTGGAGGTGATGGGAACAAAACCGACGCCCCCGCCGCCAAAGCGCTCTTGCAAGAACTCCCGGAAGTCGGCCACGACAATATCTCCCTCGATAAAGGAGTCGCCCATGAACGCGATGCGCGCGGGACGCCGGGAATACTGGCTCTCGTCCAGCGCGCGGAAAAAGCGTTGTAGCCCGGTGTGCCCCACGGAATAATCCTCGACGCGCAACCCCGACGAATCGGCCCCCGCGAAGGCGTTGACCACCCGGTAGAGCGAGTCGCGCAGGGCGGCCGCGGTGGAGTCGATGGCCGCCGCCCGGAGCAGCGAGTCCCGCGCGGCGAGGTCGATGGCCGGGATCGTGTCCTCCCGCTCTAACTGTTTCCATAATGAATCGAGGGAGACGGCGGGCGGCGCCACGCGAATGTCCGACAGGAGATCCACGCGTTTAATCTTGACGCCACAGATGGTTTCGGGTAAATAATAGAGACCGGCTCCCGCGACGACGGCCAGCAGCAGGATAACCAGAAACCTGCGCGAATAATCCCCGGCGTCCATCACCTGAGCGTGTTGCTACCTTTTCTTACCCGGTAAGATTTCCCGTTCACGATCAGCGTGAACGGCTCGTTTGTTTCCACTTGTATGACGTGGTCGTCACCGATGATGTCCGCCGTGACGTCGCCGAACGAGAAATTTTTGATGCCGTGCAGGCCGCGGTGGTATTTTCTCCACTCGACGATCCGGTTTTGCGCGTCCACGCGGTGGAATCCCAGCACGTTCTCGATAAAGAGGGAGATGGGGCCGAGGGCAGACCCGCTGCGGGGATCCGGGCGCGCGTCCTTGCCCGGTTCGGGACGCGAGGGGTTGTAATACTCCCAGAGGGCGCGCGGCTCGTGATTCATAAAGGTGGCGTACTGGTGGAGCAGCAAGTTATAGGCCATCTCGTCCGCCTCCTCGAGAAAGCCGTATCGTTCCAGCGCCTTGATCCCCACGTACGCGAGCGGTAGGCAGACGGCGCCGCGCCCCGGGAGGCCATCGTTCGCGTCGAAACCGGGATCGTCGCGGCTCGCGGAGGGCCACGGGATGAGACCGCCGAAGACGCTCGTGTCCCGCGCGAGGTCGGCCATCCGGCGGGCCTGCTTCGCGGAGGGGACTTCCGCCAGCATGACCCGGTAGGCGGCGGGTCTCTTCACAAGGACGCGGTCGGGATCGCCGGGACGGGGGACGAAGTAGGTTCCCGCGGCCTCGTCCCAGTAGTGTTTATTCAGGATCGCTTTTAATCCCTGGTAGTGGTTGCGGAACTCCTTGGCCGCCTCCCGGTAATTGATCACTTCCGCCAGTTGCGAGATGTAGAGCGCGGCGAGGGCTTGCCGCGAGGTAAGGTTCGCGCGTGATGGATCGGCCTGTTCCCTTTGTCCGCCGGGGGGGGCATCCACGTCACCCGCGCGATTAAAGTACTCGAAGTAGCGTTGCAGGAGTTTCTTGTCGCGCAGCAGCGCTTGTAGCCGTGCCTCGTCGCCGGTGAAGCGGTAATACTCGCTCTCAATCCACGCCAGCAAGGGCGGGCCATCGAGGAACCCGGCGCGGGGCGACGACTCGCTCTCCCCCGGCACGGGGAGGTAAAACTTGTCCAGCGTCTCGGCGGCGGGAAAGAGGCGCGGCGCGTACTTGTAGACGAGGGCCGCGAGCGCGTCATCCCCCGCCCGGGCCGTCTCCTCGCTCGGCGCCTTCGCGCGAGTCCAGGCCTGTTGCCAGGCTTCCCAGTAGAAGTCGACCAGCCCGGGATAGGGATGAAACACGGGCTGGGGCAGGCGATCCCTGTCAAATTGCACCCGCTGCGCCCGGGCGACAGGCGCGGCCAGCAGCAAGAGGAGTATCCATAAATGCGTTTTAATTCTCATAATGATAGATCAAAGCCATGCAAAGGTAGGTAAATATTGATGAATTAAAAGAAAAAAACTACCTTCGTGGACGAAATAAAATAAGGCCGGGGACGCGGGCGGCCCGGCACGAGGTACAATAACCCGCTATAATTCAATGCAAGATAATTGATGAACACGACAAGCGATATTAATCTCCTCTCGCTCTTTTCCGGGTGTGGGGGCATGGATCTGGGGTTCGAGGGGCATTTTCCCGTTCACGAGCGCAGCGCGACGGACGTCGAGCGGGGGTTGGAGGATCACCTCGCGCTGTTGAAAAAAACGAGGTTTCGCGTCGTCTTCGCGAATGACATACTGGAAGAGGCGTTTGTCGCGTGGTCGAATTATTTCAAGCGACCGGGCGTGTACCGCCGCGAGAGCATCGTGGATCTCGTCAAGGCGCACCGGCAGGGGGAGGCCGTCTTTCCCGCGGGCGTCGACGTCGTCACGGGCGGGTTCCCGTGTCAGGATTTTAGTCTGGCCGGGAAGCGGCGCGGCTTTGACTCCCACAAGGATCACCACGGCAACCTGATTCGCGAGGCGGTCGCCGGTGAGGAGACGCGGGGCAAGCTCTACACGTGGATGAAGGAGGTGATCGACATCACGAAACCCAAGGTGTTTATCGCCGAGAACGTGAAGGGGCTGGTGAATCTCTCGGACGTGAAGGAGGTGATCCAGCGTGATTTTGCCTCGGCGGACGATGGCGGCTACCTCGTGCTGCCGCCGCGGGTGCTACATGCCGCGGACTTCGGCGTGCCGCAGGCGCGCGAGCGCGTGATCTTTATCGGCCTGCGCGTGGCGGCCCTGAAGGCGGCGGCCCGCGACGCGTTGACCCGCGATCCCGTGCCCGAGGCGTACGACCCTTACCCACGCCCCACCCACGCCTATACCGTGGTGAACAATCGGCTGAAACGACCGGTGACGCTATCAGAGATTTTTGCCTCGCTGCCGGAACCGGACGAGGCGACGGATCCCGCGCAACGTTTCTACTCGCGGGCCAAGTACATGGGCGCCCACTGCCAGGGACAAAAAGAGGTGAACCTCTCCGGCATCGGCCCCACGATCCGCTCCGAGCACCACGGTAACATCGAGTTTCGCCGCCTCTCCGCAGCACGCGGTGGCAAGATGGCCGCCGAGCTGGCGCGCGGCATGGCAGAACGGCGACTGACCCCCCGCGAGTGCGCCCTGATCCAGACGTTCCCCCCCGATTACCCTTTCGTCATCCCCGCCGGGGAGCGGTCGAGGCGCTTCCTGCTCAATCCTTCCGACGCCTACAAGGTGATCGGCAATGCTGTCCCGCCTCTTTTGGCCTACCATCTCGCCCGGCGGCTGGAAAGCCTGTGGCCCCTGTATTTCGAGAAATAATCCCCGTGATGAGAATAAAATTAACTATCGCGCTTTTCATCATGCCGCTTGTTTTAGGCTGCATAAAAGTCCCGGCTAACGAGCCTGACCGGTTGATCCGGCGGGTAACCAATGGCACGGCGAGGCATATTCTGACCGAGATCGCCGCCCCCGCCGACGGGAACGATTACTTTGAACTGGGCAGCCGAGACGGGAAGCTGCTCATCAAGGGGAATAACGCCATAAGCATCGCGACCGGGTTCAACTGGTACCTTAAATACACGGCTGGCATCCATATTTCGTGGAATAACCTGACCCAAGATCTTCCCGCGGACTTGCCCATGCCCGAAAAAACGGTGCGGCAGGAAACGTCGCTGAAATACCGCTACTACCTTAATTATTGCACGTTCTCCTACTCGATGGCCTTCTGGGACTGGCCGCGCTGGGAGAAGGAACTCGACTGGATGGCCTTGCACGGCGTCAACCTTGCCTTGAGTATCACGGGCAACGAGGTGGTGTGGCATCATCTCCTGAAAAGGATAGGGTACGCGACTGACGAGATCAACGAATTTATCGCGGGTCCTGCCTTTATGGCCTGGTGGCAAATGAATAATCTGGAAGGATGGGGTGGCCCCAACCCGGAGGAATGGTATCAAAATCAGGAGGTATTGCAGAAGAAAATAGTCGCCCGGATGCGCGAGCTGGGGATAGAACCCGTGTTCCCGGGATTCGCGGGGATGGTCCCTCGGAATATCGGGGAAAAGCTGGGCTACAACGTTTCAGACCCCGGGACATGGTGCACCTTCAACCGCCCTGCCTTCCTGAAGCCCGACGATCCCGCCTTTGACAAGTTTGCCGACATGTACTACGAGGAGCTGGAAAAATTGTACGGGAAGGCCAGGTATTACGCGATGGATCCCTTCCACGAGGGCGGCAGCACGACGGGAGTCGACCTGCCCTCCGCCGGTCAAACCATCATGGCCGCGATGAAACGCGCCAATCCCGCGGCCGCGTGGGTAGCGCAGGCTTGGCATGCCAATCCCCGCCCGGAAATGGTCAATGGCTTGAACAGCCACGACCTGCTGGTATTAGACCTCTACAGCGAGAAGATGCCGCGCTGGGGAGACCCCGCATCGCCCGGGCTTCGCCCCGGGGGCCACGGTAAGCACGACTGGGTTTACTGCATGTTGCTCAACTTCGGGGGACGCGTGGGTCTCCACGGGAGGATGGACCGCGTGATCAACGGCTTTTATGACGCCCGGCAGCACGTCAACGGGAAAAACCTATCGGGAGTGGGCGCCACCCCGGAAGGTATAGAGAACAACCCGGTCATGTTCGAGCTGCTGTACGAGTTGCCGTGGCGAGCGGAACGGTTCGCGAAAGAGGAGTGGCTGGCCTCGTATACCCGTGCCCGCTATGGACAACATGACGAGACGGTCGTCGAGGCATGGCAGCTCTTGGCCGACTATCCGTACAACTGCCCGGACGCCTACCCGGGTGAAGGCACCGTGGAATCCTTGCTCTGCGCCCGCCCCGGTATTCACCCCCAAAGGGTATCCACGTGGGGATCGGCGGCCCTGTACTACGACCCGGATTATACCCGTCAGGCCGCGGCAAGGCTTTTGTCTGTCGCCGACAAGTTCGCGGGCAG
>JAISAV010000268.1 GCA_031266545.1 Odoribacteraceae bacterium
TTTGACTCTTTCACGAGCCGGAGCAAGCGCTCTTGCCCGTAGAAGCCCTTGACTCCGTTCTGAGATTCGGTCACGCCGTCGGTGTATATCAGGAGCAGGTCTCCCTTTTCCAGTTGTATGCAATCTTCCATGTAGACGTTGTCCGTCACGCCTATCGGCATGTCGAGGGGATCCGTGAGGAAGATCGCCTGCTTTTTCTCGCCCCGGCGGATGACGGGGAAGGGATGTCCCGCATTGGTATAGTTCAGTATGCCCGAGTCGAGGTTCAGTATGCCAATAAACACGGTAATAAACATCTCCGCCCCCGCGTTGCGGCACATGTACGCGTTGAGGGTGTTGCAAATCTCCGCCGTGGAGTGTTTCCTGGAAGCGACGTAGTTAAAGAGCGTGGAGATCGACGCCATGTAGAGGGCGGCCGGGATGCCGTTGCCCTGCACGTCCCCGACGAGGAGGTAGAGGTTGTTTTTCTTGACGAAGTAGGCGTACATGTCGCCCCCCACGGCCTTGGACTGTTCCAGGGTGGCGTACAGGGAGAAGCGCCGCTCGTGCAGCATGTTTTGCACGGGGAGGAAGCGTTCTTGTATGCGCTGGGCCACGCGTATCTCGCCCTCGATTTTCTCTTTTTCGATCGTGGTGTTTTTCAGGTTTTCCATCGAGTCGATGATCCTCTGTTGCATGTACATGAACGAGTCGCGCAGCTCGTGCAGCTCGTCGTCCCCGTCGTTGACGAGGGGTTTCGCGTTGAAGGGGTCGTCCGCGATGGCGCGGGTGATCGTGGAGAGTTGCTGCAGGGGGAGGAATACCCGCTTGATGACGCGGATGACCATCAGGAAGAGCAACGCGAGGCAGCAGACGCAGAGGCCCAGGATGATGTCCTCGACCGCCGCGGAGAACTCGTAGGCCGGGCGGGGCAGGGAGGCGCGCCGGAGCACGTGGGTGATCATGAAGAGGAGTAGCAGGACGAGCGAGCAGGCCAGCAAGATGCCGAGCGTCAAGCGCGTCGCGTGGAAGGTTTTGATGTCACGTTTCATGAGGCAGGTGAGTTTGTAAGTTGTATCACGGTTATCTCGGGGCGCAGGCCGACGCGCCCGGGGATCCCGAGGTAGCCGACCCCGCGGGAGACGTACAGTTGCCGGCCGTCGCGGGCGTATAGCCCGTTGTACTCGGGGAAGAAATATTTCGCGGGCGACCAGCGGTAGCGTCCCGCCTGAAAGCCCATTTGCATGGCGTGCGTGTGGCCGGAGAGGGTGAGCGCCACCGGGTGGCGGGTGATCTCCTCCCGCCAGTAGACCGGGTCGTGGGAGAGGAGCACGACCACGTGGCCGTTCGTCCCCCGGAGCGCGCCGGTCACGTCCCCGTGGCTGGGCAGGGGGGATTTTCTCCAGTTTTCCACGCCGCATATATACAAGGTGTCCCCGCCGATGGCGAGGGGGTGGCTCGCGTTGTTCAGCATCCGGAAGCCGCACGCCTCCACGTTCCGGAAGAGGTCGCGGAGGTTCGCCTCCTTGGCCCCCGGCGAGGGCCAGCACGTGTAGTCGCCGTAGTCGTGGTTGCCCGTGACGGCAAATTTCCCGTGCCTGGCGCTGATCGCGCGCAGGTCGTCGCTCCACGGCAGTATCTCCGTGGCGAAGTTGTTCACGATGTCGCCGGTGAGCGCCACCACGTCGGGGCGCAGCGCGTTGACCTTCTCCACCAGCAGCCGGATGCCGGGATAGCCTCGCCCGAGGCTCCCCAGGTGAAGGTCGGTGAGTTGCACGACGCGCAGGCCCTCGAAGGCCGCGGGCAGGCCCGGTATCGCGACCTTTACCTCCTCGACCCGGTACTGGTAGCGCCCCAGCGTGGTGCCGTGGAGGATCGCGAGGAAGGAGAGGAGGGCCACGATCGTCGCCACGCGCCCCGTCCACCGTCGCCGCCGGAAGAAGAGGAAGGGCGCAATGGCCGCGAGGTAGACGCCACGGGGCACGTAGTAGAGCAGCAGCAGCAGGATGCCTTTTCCCGCCCAAAAGTACATCTCTCCTCCCGTCAGCCGGGGCATGAGCGCATGGTAGCCGAGGAGGCCCAGCGCGAAGAGGCACGAGACGCCCCAGTACAGGCGCTTTACCCACCGCCGGTGCGGGCGCGCGACGAGGTAAAAGGCAACGTCCACGAGCAGGATGAAGAGGATCCCGGCCAGTAATATCAAGGTACCTGTCTTCACGGGCGGGTCATGGTTGAAACGTCAAGAGGCCGAAGCAGTCGGGCCGGTGGAAGTCGGGCGTCCCGGAGGAGACCGGGTTCCACGAGAGGAAGTGGGGGACGGGCAGCAGGTCGCCGCACTTGTAGAAGTTGGCCCGGTCGCCCGCACCCGCCCGCGGGGTGAAGCGGTGCCGGAAGAGGGCCGTGAAGGGGATCGTCAGGAGGAGCGACCAGCGGGACGACGTCTCCGCGCGCCGCTCCACCTCCAGCCGCGATTGCCGCCGGATGGAGGCGAGCGCCTCGAGCGGGGCGGCGACGCGGTCGTGGCGGTCGAGGCCGTAAGCGCACAGCAGGGCGCCGGTGGCGTTACATTCAAAGTTGTAGTATCCCCCCTCGCCGCCCGGCTGGAAGAAGAACTCGACGCACGAGTCTTCCCATACCCGGCCGTTGTCCCGCGTCTCGCTGGCCCGGGAGCAGCGCTCCTCCACCTCGAAGGCGACCAGCAGGCTCGCGCCGTCGTGGGCGATCCTGAACCGCGCGCGCGGGCGGTAGGGGTACGCGTCCGGCCAGTTTACCTCGGCCAGCGCGACGGCGGGCGCGACGCGGGCAAGCGCCTCGATACCGGCGGAGAGCGGCGCCTCGCCCGCGAGGGAGGGCACGCGGGGCGCCTCGACGCGTTTCCGTTGACGTGGGGGGCAGGGCATGTCACTTCAAGATAAACTCGCCCGTCCCGATGAGCTGGTTGTCGCTGAAGAGGTCGGCGGTGTATTTTCCCTTGTCGAGGCTCCCGTCGTTGGGCCAGTAGATCGACACTTCCAGACGCTCGCCCTCGTAGACGATCTCGCGGCGGGCGGAGTAGTCCATCGCGACGTTCTGGTACTTGAAGGTCGCGCCCTCCTCGCCGACGATCGCGTTCCCGTCCGGCCGGGTGACGCGCAGGTAGATCATTCGTGCGCCGCGCTTGGCGGTGACGTTCTTGGTGATCGTGAACTCCGCCTTTAACTGGGCGCATTTCCTGATTTGCGTCTCTTTTTCCCGCTTGTTGATGGGGTAGAGGCGAAACTGCTCGATGGCGAGGGTGGCGGCCAGTTCCAGCGTCTCTTCCATGCGCGTGGTCTTCTCTTCCAAGTTCTTGTTGCGCTCGCGCACCCAGGTGATCTGCTTTTTGACCTCGCTATTCTCGGCCCTCAGTTGCTGGTTGGCCCGGTTGAGCGAGTCGATTTGCACCACGTAACCGCGCATGATCGTCTTCAGCGTGCCCACCTCTTGCTTGTAGCGGTTGATCTCGGCGTACGAGTTGGCGCGGAAGGTCTTCATCTTCTCCATTAACCCGGCGATTTTTTCCTGCTCGATCGTCAGCCGGGCGTTGAGCGAGTCGTTGTCCGTTTTTAGGCCGTCGTAATTGCTGCTCAAGTCCACCAGCTCTTGCTGCAACAGTTCCTTCTCATCGCTGATGATCTGCATGTTCGCCCGGTTCTCGCGGTGCGCGTGCACGAAAAACGCGAGCAGCACGACCAGCGCCGCGCCAAGAACGATGACGCCTATTTTTAGCTTTTTTACCAGACTATCCCCTTGATTTTCCTCGTGTAAATACTCATCCATGATTCATTCTCGTTTTTAAAACGTCAACAAATGTACGGGTATAAATGGAGATTTGCAACACGGGGGTGATATTTCACGGCAGCCTGCCGGGATGTATTGGATATCCGAGATTTCACGTATATTCGCGTGGTAAAATATAACTGCTATGAAAAAGAATTTACTATTATTCGCGTGCCTTTTGCCGGGCTACCTCCTCCCGGCGCAACCTTTCAGCACGCGGTTGGAGGGAGAGGCCGCGCGACAAGTGATGCAAAAGGTGGCCGACTGGCAGATCGCCAACCAGCCCAAAGTGCGCCACCAGCCCCTGGGGTGGGAGAACGCGGCGTTGTATATAGGGATGATGGACTGGGCGGAGATCGCGGGCGGGGAGGAGAATCCTTATTACAAGTTCCTGCGCGCCATTGGCGAGCGGGGCGGGTGGCAACCGGCCAAGCGGATGTATCATGCCGATGATATCTGCGTTAGTCAGGTGTATATCGAGCTCTACCGGAAATACCAGCGTCCCTCGATGCTGTGGCCCACGTTCGCCCGCGTGCAGTGGGTGATGGCCAATCCCCCGGAGGATAACATGAAGATGGATTACAGCACGGGAACGGGTTGGGACAAGTGGAGCTGGTGCGACGCCCTTTTCATGGCCCCGGCCGTTTACGTGAAGTTGTATCGCCTGACGGGCGAGAAGCGGTACATGAAGTTCGCCGACAAGGAATTCAAGCAGACGTACGATTACCTGTATGACAAGGAGGAACACCTCTTTTTCCGGGACGGGGACTACTTCGACCGGCGAGAGCAGAACGGGCGGAAGATCTTCTGGGGACGCGGTAACGGGTGGGTCGCCGCCGGCCTAACGGAAATCTTAAAGGAGTTGCCGCGTGGCGATCGCTACCGTCCCTTCTACGAGCGGTTGTTCGTCGAGCTATGCGGTCGCCTGCGCGAGCTTCAGCAGGAGGACGGTTACTGGCGGGCCAGCCTGCTCGACCCGGGGAGTTACCCGTCGCCGGAGACGAGTTCCACGGGCTTTATCCTCTACGCCTTGACTTACGGCGTGAATCAAGGCATCTTGCCCCGGGACCAGTTCTTGCCCGCCATCCAAAAAGGGTGGGAAGCCCTCGTGAAAGCCGTGGAAGCAGACGGGAAGCTGGGCTACGTGCAACCCGTGGGGGCCGACCCTCGTCACGTCACCCGCGAGATGACGGAGGTGTATGGCGTGGGGGCGTTCTTGATGGCCGGGAGCGAGATCTACAAGATCAACGAGTTGTAAAATTACGAATTACGAATTACGTCCCCCGCCTCGTAATCCGTAATTCGTAATTATTTTAATGCCGGGAGAACTTGTAAAAGAAGAGGAAAAGCTTGTTTCGAGCGTTGCCGATCTTGTCGCGCAGGCGCTTGATCGCCCCCACGAGGAGCGTCTTGACCGTCGAGACGGAGATGGCGTAACGTTCGGCGACCTCCTTGTAGCGTAGTCCCTCGATGTAGATGGCTTTCACGACCTCCTTGGTGCGGGCGGGGAGTTGCTCGATCTCGCCCTCGATCTCTTGTATCATGGTTTCCGTCAGGTCGTCATACTCTACCCACGCGCGGTCGAGCCGCGCGACGGCGTGCGGGCGTTTCAACGGGTCTTTTCGCCCCAGCGCGTTGAGCGACATGTTCTTGACCGAGGCGAAGAGGTAGGGCCTTAACGTGGCGGGGAGCAGGCTTTCGGCGATCTTTTTCTCCCATAATTTCACGAAGAACTCTTGCACGAGATCTTCCGCCTGGGTCATGTCTTGTAAAAAGGTATCCGCCCACAGCACCAACGGGCGGTAATAGGCGTCAAAAAGCATCTCCAAACCCCTCTCGTTTCGTCGCCGCAGCAGGCGGCATATCTCTTCATCTTGATCTTGCATGATGGTTTATGTGGTTCGACGCGGGCAAATGTACGTGAATTTTTCTATAATTCATGCAAATACGTTCCAAAAGTCAGGGGGCCGGGATGATGATGGATGGCCTTGTCGCGACGATAAAAAACCACCATTTCGCGCGCGAGGGTAGTCTAAAACGAACGATCCTCCCGTCCAAAGCCGGTCAAAAACCCCGGTTCGTCTATTCTCTTCGCCCGTTCGTCTATTTCCCGGAAACCGCATCGCGCGGGCCGCTATCTTTGCCCGGAAATTTTAGAGGAATAAAGATGAATATCATTAAACTATCCATTACCCGCCCGACGGTTGTCGTCGTAACATTTACGCTGTTCGTCCTTTTCGGACTGCTCTCGTACAGCAATTTAAGTCAGGAGTTATTCCCGAAAATCAATTCGAGCGCATTAGCCGTCAGCACGGTCTATCCCGGCGCGGGGCCGTTTGAAGTCGAAAATTCGGTCACGAAGAAGGTCGAAGACGCCATTGCCTCGCTCGAAGGCGTGGACAAAGTAAGCTCCGTGTCGATGGAGAATTTCTCATTGGTCACCCTGCAACTGAAGACGGGAACGGACGTCGGCAGGGCTTTGCAGGATGCGCAGCGCGAGGTAAGCGCCATTCGCGGCGATTTCCCCGAAGGCGTGGAAGAGCCGTCGCTGAGCGATTTCGACATCAACGACATCCCGATTATGACCGTCGGCGCAACGGCGCAAATGGACGAAACGGCTTTCTTCGATTTGCTCGACAAAGAGATTAAGCCGCTGCTGGAACGTATTCCGGGCATCGCCCGCATCAACCTGATTGGCGGGCAGGAACGTGAAATTCAGGTGAATGTCAACGCGGAACGGATGAGCGCTTACGGGCTTTCCATGTCAGAGATATGCGAACGTATGGAGTCGTCGAACCTCGACTTTCCCGCGGGCAAGGTGAAAAACGACAACGAGCAGATTTTAATCCGGCTGCAAGGCAAATACCGCAACACGGCCGATATTGAGAATGTCGTGCTGCGCGCCCTGCCGGACGGAACGGTCGTCAAAATCCGTCATATCGCCGAAGTTTCCGACACGTATAAAGAACCCGCCACGCTGAGCCGCGTCAACGGCGTACCGTCCGT
>JAISAV010000089.1 GCA_031266545.1 Odoribacteraceae bacterium
AATAACATGCGACACCATTACCTTATCTCCTTATTATTACCGCTCCTCGCCTCGCCCGTCGCGGCGCAAGACGCGCGGCAAGCGGCGGGCGTGATCGCCATCATCGAGAAAGTCAACGACTACTGGCAACGCGAGCACCCCGCGCCGGGCAACGCCTTCTGGCACGAGGCGGCCTACCACGCCGGGAACATGGCCGCCCACGAGGCCACGGGGCGGGAAGAGTACCGCCTCTACTCCGAGCGCTGGGCCGGGGCCAACGAGTGGGCGGGCGCGAAGTCCAGCCGGAAGCGCGACTGGAAATTCACCTACGGCGAGACGGACGACCACGTGCTCTTCGGCGACTGGCAGGCCTGCTTTCAGGTCTACGCCGACCTCTACCGCCTCGCGCCCGACGAGCGGAAGATCCGCCGCGCCCGCGAGGTGATGGAACACCAGATGTCGACCAGCGAGAACGGCTACTGGTGGTGGGCCGACGGCCTCTACATGGTGATGCCCGTGATGACGAGGCTCTACAGGGAGACCGGCAACGAGCTGTACCTGCAAAAGTTGCACGAGTACTTTACCTTCGCTAAAAAATTGATGTACGACGAGGAGAGCGCCCTCTTCTACCGCGACGCCCGCTACGTCTACCCGGCCCACCGCACGCGCGCCGGGGGCAAGGACTTCTGGTCGCGGGGCAACGGCTGGGTCTTCGCCGCGCTGGCGCGGGTGCTGGAAGAGCTGCCGATGACCGACCCGCACCGCGGGGAATACGTCGAGATCTTCCGCGCGATGGCCGCCGCGTTGACGCGCGCCCAGCGGCCGGAAGGTCACTGGACGAGGAGCATCCTCGACGAGGCGCAGGCCCCCGGGTACGAGACCAGCGGCACGGCCTTCTTCGCGTACGGCCTCGCGTGGGGGCTTAACAACGGGATCCTCGACGAGGCCACCCACGCCCCGGCGCTGGAGAGGGCGTGGGACTACCTCGCGGGCACGGCCCTGCAGGAGGACGGGCGCGTCGGGTACGTCCAGCCCATCGGCGAGCGCGCCGACCAGCACGCCGACGTGGGGCCGCGGACGACCGCCAACTTCGGCGTGGGCGCCTTCCTGCTGGCCGCCTCGGAGATGCTGTACCGCATGGACGACCGCGCCGCGTGGACGAACCTCGCCCGCCGCGTGGCCTCGCCCGTGCTCGAGAAGATGAGCCGGGGGGCGCTGGCGCGGGAGATGGAGGTGGAGCTAAGCCCCTCGTGGGACGGGCGCGACCGCCGCGTGACCTACATGGAGTGCTTCGGCCGCCTGATGGACGGCATCGCCCCGTGGCTCGCCCTGCCGGATGACAACTCGCGCGAGGGACGGACGCGGCGGCAACTGCGCGCGTGGGCGCTGGAAGCCTATGCCCACGCGGTCGACCCCGCCAGCCCCGACTACCTCCTGTGGCGACGCGAGGGACAGCCCCTCGTCGACGCCGCGTACATCGCCAGCAGCTTCCTGCGCGCCCCCGCGCGGCTGTGGCTCCCGCTGGACGAGGTGACGAAAAAGCGCTACGTCGAGGAGTTCCAGCAACTGCGCCGCGTCGACCCGCCGTACACGAACTGGCTGCTCTTCTCGGCCACCATCGAGGCGTTCCTCCTGTCGATCGACGCGCCGTGCGACCTGTACCGCGTCCACTCCGCCACGCGCAAGATGGAGGAGTGGTACGTGGGCGACGGCTGGTACGCGGACGGCGAGCACTTCGCCTTTGACTACTACAACAGCTACGTCATCCAGCCCATGTACGAGCAGGTGCTCCGCGTCCTCCGCGAGCACCACCGGGACAAGCGCCTCTCTCGCGACCTCGAGACCGTCCAGCGCCGCGTGCAACGCTTCGCCGTGATCCTCGAGCGCTTCATCTCGCCGGAGGGGACGTTCCCCGTCTTCGGCCGCTCGATGACCTACCGCCTGGGGGTCTTCCAGCCGCTGGCCCTGCTGGCGTGGCGGGAGATGCTGCCGGGGGAAGTGCCCGCCGGGCAGGCGCGGGCCGCGCTCACGCGGGTCATGCGGCGCATGTTCTCCGTGGAGGGCAACTTCAACGCGGCGGGCTTCCTGCAACTGGGCTTCGCCGGTCACCAGCCCGACCTCGCCGACCGCTATACCAACAACGGGAGCCTCTACCTCACCTCCGAGATCTTCCTCCCGCTGGGCCTGCCGGCCGACCACCCCTTCTGGACCGACCCGCCGCGCGAGTGGACGCAACTGAAAGCGTGGAACGGCCAGCCCTTCCCCAAAGATCACGCGCATGAATAACGATAAACACGCGACACCATGAAAACAATCATCCCAAAGACAATCATCACCCTCCTCCTCCTGACTGGGCTACGCGCCAGCGCGCAAGTCTCCTTCGGCCAGCCCGGGTTAATCAACGACAACTGGCAATTCCACCTGGGCGACCTGCCGGGGGCCAGCCAGCCGGATTTCAACGCGGGCCGGTGGCGGATGCTCGACCTGCCGCACGACTGGAGCGTCGAGGGCGTTCTCAGCCCCGACGCGGCCTCCTGCACCGGCTTCCTGCCCGGCGGCGTCGGCTGGTACCGGAAATGCCTGACGATCCCCGCGGAAAAGAGCGGGAAAAAGGTCTACCTCTACTTCGAGGGCGTCTACAACCGGGCCGAGGTCTTCCTGAACGGCCACTCGCTGGGCACGCGGCCGAACGGGTACGTCTCCTTCGTGCTGGACGCCACGCCGTTCGTCGAGTACGGCAAGGAGAACGTGCTCGCCCTCCGCGTGAACCACGAGCAGTCCGCCGACTCCCGCTGGTACACCGGCTCGGGCATCTACCGCGACGTCTGGCTGGTCTACACCTCGCCCGTGCACGTCGCCCCGTGGGGCGTCTTCGCGTACCCCGGGCAGGTGAGCGAGCGGCAGGCCACGCTCCACGTGGAAGTGGAGATCGAGAACGACTCGCCCGCCGACGCCTCCCTCGCGGTCACCACCGAGCTTTTCTCGCCCGCGGGCCAACGCGTGGCCACCGCCACGGGACGGGTCAACGCGCGCGCCGGGGAAAAGGCCACGCGCGTCGTCGAGTTGAAGGTCAACGCCCCGGAATTGTGGAGCCTCGAGCGCCCGCGCCTCTACGCGCTGAAGACGACGGTCACCGCCGACGGGAAGGTCGTCGACCAGTCCACCCTCTCCACGGGCATCCGCCGCTTCACCTTTGACCCCGACAAGGGATTCGCCCTGAACGGGGAATGGATCAAGATGAAGGGCGTCTGCCTGCACCACGACGCGGGCGTGCTGGGAGCGGCCGTCCCGCGCGACGTCTGGCGCCGCCGCCTGCAAACGCTCAAGGAGATCGGCGCGAACGCCATCCGCACGAGCCACAACCCGCAGGCCCCCCTCCTCTACGACCTGTGCGACGAGATGGGCCTGCTCGTCCTCGACGAGGCATACGACGAGTGGGAGTTCCCCAAGCACAAGTGGATCGCGGGCTGGAACGTCGGCACGCCGGGGCACCAGGGATCGTTCGATATCTTCACCGAGTGGGGCGAGCGGGACCTGGCCGACATGGTGCGCCGCGACCGCAACCACCCCTCCGTCTTCGCGTGGAGCATCGGCAACGAGGTCGATTACCCGAACGACCCCTACTCTCACCCCATCCTCGACGGGAACAACAGCGACTTTACCCAGCCGCTGCTCGGCGGATACAAGAAGGAGGCCCCCGACGCCAACCGCCTCGGGGATATCGCCAAGCGACTGGTGGCCGTGGTCAAGCGCCTCGACCCCTCGCGGCCGGTCACGGCGGGGCTGGCGGGCGTCGCCATGTCGAACGAGACGGACTACCCGGGCGCGCTGGACATCACCGGCTATAACTACACGGAGAGCCGCTACGTCCCCGATCATAAACGCTACCCCGGCCGCGTCATCTTCGGCAGCGAGACGAGCAACGGCCTCGACGCGTGGCGGGCCGTCACCGACAACGACCACGTCTTCGGGCAGTTCGTCTGGACGGGTATCGACTACCTGGGCGAGTCGGGACGCTGGCCCTCGCGCGGCTTCTACTCCGGCATGTTGGATTTCGGCGGCTTTATCAAGCCGCGGGGCCACTTCCGCCGCTCGCTCTGGACGACGGAACCCGTGATTTATCTCGGCACCTATCCCGCCGCGCGGCCGGAACGCGCCCCCTCCATCGACGCGTGGCCCCTCTGGAACTACCGCGACGGGCAACCCACGCGGGCGGTCGCCTACACCAACGCGCCCAAGGCCCGGCTGGAGTTGAACGGGGAGATCGTCGGGGAGACGAAACCGCGTGACGAGCAAACGGGGGTCATCGCGTGGACCCTCCCCTTCCGCGCCGGTCGGCTGGAAGTGATCGCCCTGGACGAGCGCGACGAGGAGGTCGCGCGGCACCTCCTGCAAACCTCCGGGCGCCCCTGCGCGCTGGTCGCCGACGTCGATAAGACGACGCTGCGCGACCGGGGCGTGGCGCACGTCACCGTTCAGGTCGTCGACAGCGAGGGACTCCCCGTGATGCTCGCCGATGACGAGATCACCTGCACCGTCGAAGGCCCCGCGCGACTGCTGGGACTCGAGGCCGGTAACAACCGCGACATGAGCAACAACCGCGACAACGTCCATCGCGTCTACCGCGGCCGCCTCGTCGCTTACGTGCAGGCCACCGGGGAGACGGGACGGGTGACGATCCGCTGCACGGCGCCCTGGCTCGAGGAAGTGACCGTCGAAATAGAAACCATCAAATAATACCTTATCATGAAATTCATCACACCGATCATCGCGCTTGCCTCCCTCGTCGCCTCGTGCGGTAGCCCCGGGCCGTTGGTAGTGCGCCCCGGCGAACCCTGGCCGGACGACCAGGGCGTGCACGTCAATGCCCACGGCGGCGGCATCCTCCACCATGACAATACCTACTACTGGTTTGGCGAGCACAAGGGCGAACGCTCCAGCGCCGCCTGGGTGGGCGTCACCTGTTACTCTTCCAAGAACTTGGTCGACTGGACAAACGAGGGCGTCGCCCTTCCCGTGTCGACGGACACCCTGTCGGACATCCGCGCGGGATGCGTGCTGGAACGTCCCAAGGTGATCCATAACAAGAAGACGGGGAAATTCGTCATGTACTTCCACCTCGAGCTTTTCAGGCAGGGGTACGCGGCGGCCCGCGTGGGCATAGCCGTCAGCGACCGCCCCGCCGGCCCGTACACCTTCCTCGGCTCGTGCCGCCCCTGCGCGGGGTACTGGCCCGTGAACATGACGGAAGAGCAACAAAAAGCGACCGTCACCCCCGCCGACTTCCCCAACTGGTGGACGGATGAGTGGCGACAGGCGACGAATGACGGCATGTTCACCCGCCGCGATTTTGCCGGCGGGCAGATGTCGCGCGACATGACCCTCTACGTGGACGACGACGGGAAGGCGTACCACATCTACGCCTCGGAAGAAAACCTGACGCTGCACGTGGCCGAACTCGCCGACGATTACCTGAGTCACACCGGCAAATACGCCCGGATCGCCCCCGGCGGCCACAACGAGGCCCCCGCGATCTTCAAGCGAAAAGGCCGCTACTTCCTCATCACCTCCGGCTGCACCGGCTGGGAACCGAACGCCGCCCGCCTCTACACCGCCGAGAGCATCTGGGGGCCGTGGACGGAGCACCCGAATCCCTGCGTCGGCGAGGACGCGCGCCTGACGTTCCGCTCGCAAGGCACCTTTATCTTACCCGTGCCCGGAAAACGGGACGCCTTCCTCTTCATGGCCGACCGCTGGACTCCCCGCCTCCCGATCAACGCCCGTTACATCTGGCTCCCCATCCGGTTCGAGAACGACCTCCCCGTCTTGCAATGGCATGATCAATGGGATTTAAACGAGGCGTTCCGGTAGTTGCGAGGCGTTCCGGTAGCCGCGTGCCCAATGTTGATAGCATTGAGCGTTGCCCAATGCCGTCAATTTAAAGAGATAAGGTGCTCTGAAAGAACACTAAGCAATAGCGTAGGGCAACGCCCTACGAATAGTCACCCGATGAATGACAAGCAGGCTGAAAGCCTGCGAGCCAATACAATACCATATGGTACTACACTATTGCTTACGCCCCTTCAGGGCTTGGTGGATCGTGTGATCCGGTTCGTGGGGCGTTGCCCAGTCGTGGTCGGAAGATCGACAAGAAGTATATAGCGTTTACGATCTGCAAAAAGCGCATAGCGCTTATGCGTTTATAGCCGTGGGTGAAAGCCCAGTCGTGGTCGGAAGATTTTTTAGGTCGTGTTATCTACTAGTATTCAATATACTATATCATGTGACTGACGGGTTAAGTT
>JAISAV010000013.1 GCA_031266545.1 Odoribacteraceae bacterium
CCGAAGCGCTTCCGGTGAAATCCGAAGCGCTTCTCATGTCACGCGAAAGGTTTCTCTTATCAAGAGAAAGGTTTCTCCTATCAAGAGAAAGGTTTCTCTTATCAAGAGAAAGGTTTCTCTTATCAAGAGAAAGGTTTCTCCTATCAAGAGAAAGGTTTCTCTTATCAAGAGAAAGGTTTCTCCTATCAAGAGAAAGGTTTCTCCTATCAAGAGAAAGGTTTCTCCTATCAAGAGAAAGGTTTCTCATGGCACGCGAAGCGCCTCCGGCGGTGTCGCCTGGCAAGAAGGGTGGGTTGAATTGACGGGAGCGCGCCCCGGCGGGACGGGAGCGCTCCCCGGGACGTTTTTTCAGAAGCCGATCGGCTTGGGGTCGTGGGCCATGCCGTTCAGGAAATCCGGCGTGAACATCGCCACGTCCTCCAGCGTGACGGAGAGCGGGTGTTTCTCCGCCTGGATCTTGCCTTTCTCCGTCAGCCGGCGGATGCAGTTATGCATCATCATCTCGCCCACCAGCTTGATCAGGCGGGCGCTGGCGCGGTTCCGGTGTTTGTTCGCCGCCAGTTGCTCGATAAAGGAGGCGACGCCCTGTTGCGCCCGTCGCGTCATCTTGTGGCCCTCGGAGGCGAGGTAGCGCTTGAGGATCTCCATCAGCTCGGCGCTCGTGTAGTCCTCGAAGGGGAGGATGTTTATCATGTCGGAGACCTGTTCCACGTCCTCCGTGAGGAGGTGGCGAGGGGGATCCTGATCGGCGTAGATGACGGTGTAAGAACCCGGTTTCTCGGCCATCTGGTGCATCAGGATCGCGCGCACCCGCTCCTTGAAGCCGCGCACGCTGTTGAGCCGCGGGGAGTCCTCGTCGAAAAAGAAGATCCCTCCCTTGGCGCGCGCCAGGGCGTTGCCGACCTGCTGCCCGATCTCCTCCTCGCTGAAACCGATCAACTTCTCGGCCTTGAAGCGGCCGACGTGGAGGTTGTCGATCAATCCCATCGCCTTGTAGACGCGGGCGATCACCCGCGCGACCGTCCCCTTGCCCATGCCGGAGTTGCCCGTGAAGCACCATTGCAGCGAGAGGCGGGTCGTCAGCCGGGTGCCCTGCCGGTGGTAGTGCCGCGCCAGGTTCACGAAATCGCGCACCTGCTTTTTTAATTTCTGTTGCCCTACCATCCGGTCCAGTTCCTCGAGGGCCGCGGCGATCTCTTTCTCGTCGAACGCGTCGCGCGCGATCCCGGGGAAATCGGCCAGCGTGGCGGGGATGTCCGCGGCGCGCAACGTCGTGACCTCCACGCGGGTTAACTCCCGGGTCGCGCGCGACTCCATCACGCGGCGGGAGAGGTTGCGGATGGCCTGCTCCACGATCTTCTCGATGAAGAGGGCGTTGCCGTGCCGGTAATTTCCCGCGTCGCACGCCTGCCGGATCAGCCGCGAGAGTTCCTCCCTCGCCCCGGGGTGAAGGGCGTATTCCCGTTCCTTGATCTTTTGCAGGGCGATCCGGAGCAGGTCATCGGGCTGGTAATCCTCGAAGTGGAAAAAGTAGGGGAAGAGCTGGCGCAACGCGGGATTGGAAGCCAGCAAGCCCTCCATGCTCGCGGCGTCGCCCCCCAGGATGACGAGCATCTCCCCGCGATCCTCGCCGGATATTTTCCCGAGGACGGCCCCCAGCGCGGCCAGTCCCGGCGCGTCCTGCAACAATTGCCGCGTGTCCCGGATGTAGAGGATGCCGCCCCTCGCCTGCTCCGAGGCGTACAGCGCGAATTGTTGAGGCGGGTAACTCCCGTCCCCGACCAGCTCCCCGCGCTCCTTGACGAGAACGCCGGGGCGCGCCAGTACGCCCGCCGACGCCAGTACCTCGCCGAGCATCTTGGCCACCGTGAGTTTTCCCGTGCCCGGGTTGCCCGCGAAGATCGCGTTCAAGGGAGGGGGCGCCTCGACAAACCCGTGGCGCTGCCGCTCGCGCAGGAAGTAGATGTAGTTGACGTAGTTCTTCAGGTTATTCCTCAACTCGCCGGAGACGATCACGCGGTCGAATCGCCCGGCGTCCTCCCCCGGCGCCCGCTTGTCGCGGGCGGGAACGTCCCCCGGCTGCACGAGCATCATCTCCTCCCGCGTGTGAGCCGTTCCCGCGGCGCCGGTCATCAAGCGCCGGGCCACGCGGGAGGTGATCTCGTCCAGTTGCCCCGCCGCGAGGTGGCCGTTCGCGGGCGCTCCCTCGCGTCCCGCGGAAAGCCCTTCCAGCAAGGCCCGGTAAGCCTTCTCCGCCCCCGGCGCGAAACGGAATTGCCGCCGTTCCAGCATCTGCAGGGATATTTCCATCAACTCGTCCACCCCGTAATCCGCGAAAGCGAGCCGGACGGGGAACAGCGCGGGGATCGCCGGGAAGGCGTCCGGCAACTCTTGTATCGCCCCGGCCTCCCCCGCGAGGATCACGAGGAGGGGCGGTCGCTCGTTCTCGATGATCGTCAACAACGCCGGCAGGACGCGCGCGGAGGGGTCGGCCGGGTCGGCGGGCGGGAGCAACTCTTCCACCTCGTCCAGCAGCAGGACTCCCCCCGCGCACCGGGCGATGGCCTCCCGGGTCAACTGCTCCTCGACGGCCGCGCCGGGACGCGTCAGGTCGGCCCGCCGGTAGCGGTGTAGCTTCCCGTTGTCCAGTATCCCCAGGCAATGAAAAAGCTCGCCGACCAGCCCCGCCACGGTACGCTTGCCCGTCCCCGGGTTGCCCGCGAAGAGCATGTTCGCGACGGGATACTCGTCGTTAAAACCGTTTTCCCGGCGCATCCGGACGAATTCCAGCAGCCCGCGCAGGCGGGTGATCTCCTCCTTGACCTCGCGCAGGCCGACCAGGCGGTAGAGGGCGGCGAGGGTCTCCTCCACGTCGGGGCGCGGGAGCGGTTCCTCCCGCGGGGCTTCCACCAGGCGAATCTCCCCGGACAGCCCCGCGAGGCCGTTGAGCATCACCTGCACGCGGTAAATCCCCGCCCGAAAGGTAAAGTCCCCCAGGTCGGCGGGCGAGAATCGCGCCTCGTGGCGAAACACCTCCTGCCCGGACGAGACGGTGAACGTCGCGTCGTCCCGCGCGACCAGGAGCGGTTGATCGCCTTCCAGGAAGAACAGCCCGACGACCACCGTCGCCTCCCAGTCCTGCCGGCGGAAACGGTTGTTGACCCACTCCGTGTCCACGTGCAGGGCCTCCACCTCGTCGAGGGGAAAGGTCGTGCCGTAACGCTTCTGTCCCCCCTCCCCCGGCAGGGCCACCAGGATGCTTTTAAAGGTAAACGCCGCCTCGGCGGCCCGTTCTTTTTTCGTGCTCATGACCGGGTCGTTAGCTTGTTATTTGACTACCATCGCGAGGAGCTTGTGGCGCAGGTGCTTCACGGTGTAAGCCGGGTTTGCCTCGAGGATGAGGCGTTCCAGCACCCCCGGGTCATCCGGCAGGTGGTACGTGCAGATCGCCAGCCGCGGGGCGAACGTTTTCAGGACGTTGACGCTCCCCTTGAGCATCTCCCGCTCGGCCCCCTCGATGTCGGCCTTGATGAAGTCCACGCGCGGCAGGCGGTTCTCCTCGACGAAGCGGTCGAGCGTCGTGATGGAGACGCGTTCCAGCCGCTCTCCCCGCGCGCCGCGGGCGATCGAGTTGGCCCCGCTGTTCTCCTCGTTGATCGCGATGTCCACCTCGCCCTCGACGCTCCCCAAGCCTTTTTGCACCGGGAAGATCTGCCCCGCGTTCAAGTCCCTCGTCTCGCGCAGCAAGCGGAATGTCTCCTCGACCGGCTCGAAGGCGTGGACGACGGCGCCCTTGCCGGCGGCGTAGGCGCTGAAATCCCCGATCCACGCCCCGGCGTCGATCACGACGTCGCCTGCCTTGACCGTGACGTCAAAGGCCCCGTCGACGTACCCGTACGGGCCTTCCATCATGTCGTGCCGGTCGATCGCGTCCACGAGCGCCTTGTCGTAATTGTCGCCGTAGAAGCAGGGAAACAGGAAGACGTCGTTGAAAACGAACGCGAGGCCGTACAGCTTTTCCGGGTCGGCGGAGATGTCCGGGAGCCTCATGCCGTTGAAGTCGAAGCATGATTTCTCCCCGTCGCGCTTCAACCACCGCCTCTTTAATTCCCTGAAAACGACCCGCTGGTAGCGCTTGTAAAAGAACGAGGGGGCGATCCCCAACTCGCGGGCAACCCCTTTCACGAAATAGGCCCACGCGCGGGCACGCGTCCAGCGCAGGTAACGCGATCCCGCTCGCGTGTTTTTGTATAACTTCATCTTCAAATAAGTTTAATCACCCGCGAAATTACGGAATTTTTTCGCCGGTATGATCAACGGGCGAGATATTAAAGTCTTTGAATTTTATCTATATTCGCGATGAATTTTATCACACGTTTAAATATACAACATGAAACATGCAACCATTGTCGTCGCGTTATCAGCCTTGATCGTCACGGGCTGCCGCGGGAACAAGGAAACCGTGATCACCGGGTCGATTACCGGCAACCCGGGACTGAAAACCCTCGTCTACACCGTCCCCTTGTCGGGCACGAGTTACCCCGGCTTCCAAGACACCATCCGGCTCGACGAGGCGGGCCATTTCGAGTTGAAACTGGCCATGAAGCAACCCGCGTTTATCCGGGTATGGATTCCCGAACCGCACGTGTCCGCCAAAATAGTCGCCGAGCCGGGAAACAGTTATCACGTCACGATGGACGCGAACGAAAAGTGCACGCGCGTGTCGGGCGCGAACGAAAAGGGACAAATGTTGTACACCTCGTTACCCGATCCTGAATACGTCGGGATGGAAGCAAGGAAATTAAATTTACGGGCCGATACCTCCCTGGCCTCGATCCACGAGAAAGTAGAAGCGCTAAAACAATCCGAATTATCCAAGTTTAAAGAATTGCTGGATAACGGGGAAGTTTCAAAATCCTTCTTCGATCTGGTCAAGATCGACCGGGATTGTTACCACGCCTCGCTGGAAGCGAATGTTTCCACCAGCAAGGCATTTAGCATGCTTGAATCAAAGCAATTCGTGCTCCCAAGCGGGGAAAACGTGCTCGAAAACCTGGCGAGGATATTCGCGCTATACCCTCCAGACGACGAACAATTGCTGTTTTCCTCTTTTTGGAATCAGTACGCCGAGAATTATGTGACCAATTACAAGTTGTTCACCCGCGAAGATTTTGACCTGCTGAAACTAAGAGAAATGTACGCGAACAGGGTGTTGTACGCTTTCTGTATCAACGAATCGAAGAACTGCTTGACGGGGAAAGCGCTCGAGTGTTTTCAGGCAGCCTACCTCCATGTCACCGCCCTCCAAAAAAAATATGAAAAGGAATTAATCGCCTTGTTCGAGCAGTTTGAAAAAGATTACCCGAGCAGCGAGTATACGAGATACGTCAAGCCGTTAATAGATCAGATTGTTTTATTCCACCAAATCAACGAAAAACCGTTCGATGAAACCGTGCAGTTTGTGGACGATTACGAGCATGTCAACACCCTTGAGGAGGCCATCAAGCCCTTGCAAGGTAAAAAGATTTATATCGACGTCTGGGCGACGTGGTGCGGCCCCTGCAAAGAGGAGTTCCAACACCAGCAAGCGCTAAAAAAGATCTTGGACGAGCAAAACATTCAACAACTTTACATCTCCATAGATACAGACGATCACGATCAACAATGGAAAGACAACATTAAATTTTACGGGTTATCGGGCACGCATATTCGCGCTAACGAGAATTTGCACGTGGTGGACTTGTGTAAACGATTCGACAAAAACGCGAAAGAGCCGTACATCGCCATCCCGTGGTATATCTTGGTCGACGAGAAGGGCAATATCATAAAGGAACACGCCGAATGGCCCTCCCAGATCATCCAAGACCCGGGTATCTTGAATATAACCAAAGATTAACCAACATAAAACGATAACGAGATGAAACACTTAACGGAAAAGCAGGCGGAATGCCTGAAAGTCATGGAAAACGCGTCGATCGTCTACCTGACGAATATCGACAAGGAGGGCTGCCCCTCCACCCGGGCCATGCTCAACCTGAAAAACCCGGGAGCATATCCCGGCCTCGCGGCGCTTCACGAGGCGGAGGAGAACCCGCTCGCGGTGTTTTTGACCACCAACACGAGCTCGCGCAAGTTCGCCGAGATCCAGCAAAACGGGAAAGCGTGCCTCTACTACCACGAGCCGGGCGCGTTCCAGGGCGTGTTGCTGCAAGGCACGGTGGAGATCGTCACGGACGACGCGACGAGACAAAAAGCGTGGCAAAAAGGCTGGGAGATGTACTACCCGGCGGGCGACAGCGATTACACGCTCCTGCGTTTTGTCCCGACGAGGCTGAAAACGTATGCCAGCTTCACGGTCGCGACGGAGATATTTAAACCGGGGCAGAACACGAGACAGTTTCATGCCATGCGAAGGAAGGATAAAGAAATAGCGGACGTCAACGAGAAGCTGAAAATCATCGCTCAAGGCAAGGTTTGCCGGCTCGCGCTGTCTGATGATGATCAACCCTACATCGTTCCCCTGAATTACGGGTATTCCTTTGAAAACGACGGCTTGATCCTGTACTTCCATAGCGCTCGCGAGGGTAAAAAGCTGGAAATAATAAAAAAGAACAACCGGGCATGCTTTGAAATCGATCGCGACGGCGTTTTAGTCGAGGGAGAAAAACCGTGCGACCACGGCTACGCGTTTGAAAGCATCGTCGGCACGGGCAAGATAATCCTGCTGGACGCGGCCGCCGAAAAAGAGGATGGATTGAACAGGCTCGTGCAGCACCAGAGCGGGAAAAACGAGACGTGCCATTTTGACGAAAAAATGATGGGACGGGTCGTCGTGTACAAGATGATCGTGGAAGAGTTCACGGGAAAGCGAGGGAAAAACAAGCGAGAATAGATTGATCACGAGCACGTATCATAATACGTGGCATGGCAGCACGAACGGTATTTTGCCCGAATCGAAAGATATTTTTTCCCGGTAGCAAAAGATATGTTATCTTCGCGAAAAATATATTCATTTAAAATATTCAGGAGGATTTAAAATGTCACGACCCGCGACAAAGACAGATTTAGTATCGGCCGCAAACGAACAGCACGACAAATTGTGGAAACTCGTCGATTCCATGACGGAAGAGGCGCAAAATGCC
>JAISAV010000051.1 GCA_031266545.1 Odoribacteraceae bacterium
GGTACCCCGCGAAAATATCATCAATATCCTTCATCGTAAACTTTTTCGGTTTTGATAATATATATCCAAACCCGTCATTTAGGGTGTGAAGGAATCGCCCCTATTTTTGTTAAATAAACCAAAGAACATGATTCGAACGTAGTATATTTGGCAAGGCTGGAGCCTTGCTTTTAACCCGACGGAGGCTGGAGCCTCCGCCGAGCGGAAACTATGTTTGCTTAAATTGACGGCATTGGGCATTGCCCTGTGTTATTGATGTCGCTCTTTCAAGGCTTTTTATAGCTTAACCTGACGGCTATCCCCGCCCGGCGTTTCGCGAAAACGCGCCAGGGGTCAGGTACATCAAAATCGTCAAGAAGAGCGATGCGTCAAGGTTCTCCCGCAGGAATTTCAGCGCGTATTTCATCTGGCTCTTCACGGTGTTCACGCTGAGGTGCAGCTCGTCGGCCACCTGCTGGTAAGTCTTGTCGTCCAGGCAGGCCATCAGGAAGATCTTCCGGCACTTCTCCGGCAGGCGGTTGATCGCGAGGTAGAGGGCGTCCGTGTTGTCCCGGTACTCCTCCTCGCCCGGGGGTTGCTCCTGGAGGTAGGAGTCGCGCGAGTGATCCGCCCGGCGCTTGTCGCGCAGGTAGACCAGCGCGCGGTTTTTCGCCACGCGAAAGAGGAA
Organism: Odoribacteraceae bacterium; assembly: GCA_031266545.1. Lineage (GTDB taxonomy): Bacteria > Bacteroidota > Bacteroidia > Bacteroidales > Marinifilaceae > JAIRKS01. The sequence continues at coordinate 668 of JAISAV010000051.1, forward strand.
CTTGTCAAGGTCGCCGACGAAGCCCGCCAGCCGCTTGCCGCGCCACAGGCTGATAAAGCACTCCTGCACGACATCCTCGGCCGCCACCGGGTCGCCGAGGATCCGGTGGCAGTAGAGCAGTAGGGGGTCGTAATACCCGGCAAAGAGCAGCCGGAAGGCCTCCCTCTCGTCCTCTTTCATCAACGACAATATGGATCCCGGGTCGCCCATCACTCGATCTCCAACCGGCCCGTCAAGCGCGTGTCTTCCGAGGAGCTGCCCACCATGAGGGTGAACGTGCCGGGTTCCACGACGAAGCGATCCTCCTCGTTCCACAGGCCGAGGTCCCGCGGCGAGAGGGTGAAGCGCACCGTCCGTTCCTCGCCGGGCGCGAGGTGCACGCGTTCGAAGCCCCGCAGCACCTTCACGTAAGTCGTCACGGAACTCACGTCGTCGCGCACGTAGAGCTGCACCACCTCGTCCCCGGGCACCTCCCCGGTGTTGCGTACCCGGCAGCGCAGCGCGACCGTGTCTTGCCGTCCCGCGCGCGGCCGTTCCACCACGAGGCCGGAGTACTCGAACGTCGTGTAACTCAACCCGTGGCCGAAGGGGTAGAGCACGCCGTTCACGCGCGCCCGCCCCTCCGAATCGGAACCGGGCTTGAAGGGGAAGGCGAAGGGCACCTGCCCCACCGACTTCGGGAAGGTCACCGGCAGCTTGCCGCCGGGGTTGTAGTCGCCAAAGAGGACGCGCGCGACGGCGTCGCCGGTCATCTCGCCGGGGAACCACGCGTGCACGATGGCCGGCACGTGGCGCGCCGCCCAGTTGATCGTGGCGGCGCGCCCGTCCAGCAGCACCAGCACGAGCGGCGTCCCCGTGGCGTGCACGGCCCGCAGGAGGCGCTCCTGCCGTCCCGCGAGATTCAGGCTCGTGCGGGAGTAGCTCTCCTTGACGGTACGCTCGTTGCCGCCCAGCACGAGGATGGCCACCTCCGACCGCGCGGCCAGCGCCACCGCCTCGTCGATCAGGCGCCGCTCCAGCGAATCCAGCGGCACGTCGTACAGCTCGCTCTCCGGGAAATACGGGTCGATCACCTCGCAGCCCGGCGCGTACCGCACGTCCGCCCCCGGCAGCCGCTCGACGATCCCCCGGTAGACGCTCTTCAGCGGCGGGTTGGCCGGGCCGTAGCGGCAGACGAGTTCCTTGACCTCGTCCGCGTTCGGGCCGATCACGGCCACCTTTTTCAGCGCGTCGTTCAGGGGGAGCGCCTTCCCCTCGTTCTTCAGCAGCACGATGGATTGCAGGGCGGCCTTTAACGCCACCTCTTGGTGGCGCGGGGAGTGGACGACGCGCGCCGCCCCGGCCGGGTCGCCCTTGTACGGCTGGTCGAACAGCCCCATCCTGAACTTCACCCGCAGCACTTGCGCCACCCGCTCGTCGATCACCTCCATCGAGATTTTCCCCGCCTCGATCGCCCGGCGCAGCGGGAGGATAAACTCGGAGGGGGGCGAGAAGTTCGTGCGCACGTTCAGCCCGGCGTTGACGGCCCGCGCCGCCGCGTCCTCGATCGTCGGCACCACCGCGTGCTTCGTCAGCAGGAACTCCACGGCCTCGCTGTCCGAGACGACGTAGCCATCGAATCCCCATTGCCGGCGCAGGATTTCCGTCAGGAAGTGGTAACTCCCCGTGATCGGTACCCCGTCGTAGTCGTTGTAGGAACTCATCACGCCCAGCGCGCCCGCCTCGGCGATACCCTTCCGGAATGGTTCGAGGAAGAGCGTCTTCATCTCCCGCGGCGCCACGTGCGGGTCGGTGCGCGTGCCGGCGTCGCGGCCGCCCACGGGCACGCTGTACACGGCGAAGTGCTTGGGCGTGGAGACCAGCCCGCGCGATTGCAGGCCGCGGATCATCTCCTTGCCCAGCTCGCCGACGAGGTAAGGATCCTCCCCGTAGCACTCCACGACCCGTCCCCAGCGCGGGTCTCGCGCGATGTCCAGTATCGGGGAGTAGATGTTGGTGTAGCCCAGCGCCAGCGCCTCGGCGGCCGTCACGCCGGCGATCTCCGCCACCAGCGCCCGGTTCCACGAGGCGCCTTGCCCGCATTGCGCCGGGAACATCGTCGCCCGGTCGTGGCACAGCCCGCGGATGCCCTCGTTCGTGAAGTCCACGGGGATGCCCAGCCGCGTCCGCTCCACGAACCAACGCTGTATCTCCTGCCGGTTTTTCACGCTCGCGGCGTGGGGATAGGAGAGGCGCGAGCCGAAGCTGCCCAGCCCGTTGGCCTGCTCGTCGATGTTCGCGATGCCGTCTTTCCAGATCTCGTCCTGCCACGCGGCGGTCGGCCCGGCGTCCTTCAGCACCCGGCCCGAGCCGTAGAGGGTGGCCAGTTGGCAGGTCTTCTCCTCCAGCGTCATCCTCGCCAGCAGGTCGGCCACGCGCTTATCCAGCGGGGCGAGGGGATCCTCGTAGGCGTCCTTCACCCCGTTTTTGTTAAAATCGATCCACCCTTTCTTGTAGATCCCTTGCCCGTCGACGCGCGCCACCAGCGCGAATAACATGACCCCCGTGAATATCAAATTTTTCATTGTCTATTATTTTTTTCGCGTCCAAAAGTAGGTATTTAATCGAACAATTAGAATGGTTTTTCTTTTTTAACATCCGTTCGGGATAAGAAATGATATAAATCATGATGAAGCGGTTATTCGTTGCCCGTGGGCACGTCACCGCGAGAGAGCTTTCCCGTGGCTTCCGCGCCAGAGCGGGTTATTCCCGCGCAAGCGCGGCTGGTTCCCGCACAGGCGCGGCTGGTTCCCGCGCAGGCGCGGCTGGTTCCCGCGCAGGCGCGGCTGGTTCCCGCGCAGGCGCGGATGGCTCCCGCGCAGGCGCGACTGGCTCCCGCGCAAGCGCGACTGGCTCCCGCGCAAGCGCGACTGGCTCCCGCGCAGGCGCGGATGGCTCCCGCGCAGGCGCGACTGGCTCCCGCGCAGGCGCGACTGGCGTCCGCGCAAGCGCGGAATGTTTCCGCACGGGTGCCGGGGACTCCCGTGCCCTTTTTAATACTTGAACGAGCTACCGCCCAGGAACTCGCGGATGATCGAGGTCGGGGGGATCTCGCGGGTGGGGACGGCCCGCACGTAGGAGAAGAACTTCAGGAGGCGCCGGGCCTTGGAATGTTCGATATATTTTTCCGGCACCTCTTCCAGCAGCGGCACGGCGGCTTGTTTCAAGGCGCCCAGCTCGTACGCGAGGCCCGAGTTAAAAAACACGTCGGCCTCCTCCTGGTACGGGACGATATGCTTCTGCTCGCC
>JAISAV010000082.1 GCA_031266545.1 Odoribacteraceae bacterium
GAAACCCGCGCGGGGACGTGTTCGGCGGGGGAGTTCGACCTGCATGAGCTGCTGGAAGCGGCGCTGGACAGGCTCCCCGCGGTGCAACGGACGGTGCTCCTGTTGCGGGATTACGAGGACTACTCGTACCGGGAGATCGCCGCGATCACCGGCCTGACGGAGGTGCAGGTGAAGGTGTATATTTTTCGCGCGCGGGGGACGATGAAGGCTTTTATCGGCTCGCCGGACAGGATTATTTAAAGGAGAAAAAGATGATAACGAGAGAAAATCACGAGCAACACGCGCAGGATTACCTCGACGGGACGCTGGATCCCGCTGTGCGGGAGGCGTTCGAGGCATTCCTGCGGCTGCACCCGGGGGAGCGGGAGGCGCTGGAAGGGCTGGAAGAAATACGCCTGCACCCCCGGCCGCTGCCCTTCGAGGGAAAAGAGAGGCTAAAGCGCCTCGACGAGGATCGCCGGGATTACCTCGTCATCGCCGCCGCGGAGGACGCACTGACGGGCGAGGAACGCGCGTTCGTGGAGGACGCGTGCGACCGGGAGGCGTTCGCCGCGAGCGTGGCGGCTTACCGGCGTGCGCGGCTCTCGCCCGATCGCTCGCTCCGCTTCCCCGGCAAGGGGCGGCTTCACCGGCGCGCGTCGTTTCCGCTTCGCTGGCGGGTCGCATTGGCGGGCGGGGTTGCCGCGGTCGCGCTGTCGTGCGGCTTGTTCCTCTGGCCGCGGGAACGGGCGGGCGGGGAGGCGACCGCGGTGACGCTCGCGAGAACGGTGCGAATCGCGGCGGGCGCGCCGGTCATGGAGGCGGCGAAACCGGCGGTGGCGCCGCTGGTGGCGCGGCCGGTGGTACGACCGGCATCCGCGCCGGCGTCCGCGCCGGTGTCGCGGCCGGTTCAACCGCGGGACTTCGCGCCGGTCGCCGCGTTACGCGATCCGGTGGCGTCCCTTGTCGCGCCGCGGGAGGCGTCGTTCCCCGCGTCGCCCGACAGGCTTGTCGCCCGTGCGCTTCCCTCGTTACCGGCGTCCCCGCGGCTGGTGATCACCGTGCACCCGTTCGAGTTGCTCCGGGATAACGGGGTCGTGTCGTCCGTGGTGGCGCTGCTCGGCATGGGGCGGGAGATTGCGGAGGACTTGAGCGAGCGCGTCACCCTCTCGCTGGAAATGATAAAAAACGGCGCGTCCCCTGTAACTTATTGACGAGGCCCCTCGTCTGGTGTAAACAAAAAAGTACCCACTTCAATAAAATGTTTAGTTATGAAAAAAGAATGTAAGCTATCGATCATGAAGACGATGTTCGTCTTGCTATTTACCCTCGCGACGGGGACGCCGCTCCTCGCGCAGATCGCGCTTGTCGTCCACGCCGACTCCACCAACCCTCACGAGACTTTCAGGTGGGAAGGGGGCCACTTCGGTCCCGTCAGCGTGAAGACCTCGTTCACCAAGCCCCGTCATCCCCGGCCGCACTGGGAGGGCACGTATTTCGGCTTCACGAAATTCTTGGACAAGAAATGGATGGATTACGAGGGAGATGTCGAGCTGGACTGGGCCAACTCGTTTACTTTCCAGTTTAACATGAAGGAGATGCTCATCGCGTCGAGCCGTTCCGGCCACAGCCTCCTGTTCACCGGCATCGGGCTGGACTATCACCGCTTCTATTTCGACCGCGACGTCACCCTGCGGAAGCAGGCGGACGGCAGCGTCATCCCCGTCTCGCTGGCGAGCCTCGGGGTGACCGACCCGCGGCGTAGCGTTTTCAAGGCCCTGTACCTGACGGCGCCGTTGCTCTTCGAGGTGCAGCGCGCCAGGAGCAAGGGATTCCTTTCCGCCGGTCTGGTGGGAGGCGTGCGGGTGCACTCCAAGACCAAGATCGTGTACGATGATGGCGGAAAGCGCAAGCTGAAACGTTCGGGGAGTTACGGCATGAATCCATTCAAGGTGGAGGCGATGGCGCGCGTGGGTTTCGGTTCCTTCACCGTCTGGGCGAGCAAGTCGTTGACGCCGATGTTCGATCCGGGCAAAGGCCCCCGCGTTTACCCCTTCACGATCGGCTTCGGGTTCACGAACTAACCTTTCCCTGCGAACGGGCACGTGGCCCGCTCGAAAATCCCGTGCAGGTAGGCGATCGTCATCCCGTAATTGCTGACGGGTACCCCGGCGCGGAGCAGCGGGCGCAGCCGGTTCCATAACTGTCGCGCGGAGACCATGCAGCCGCCGCACTGGATCGCGAGCGCGTAATCGGCGGCGGGCCGTGGGAGCGGGTCTCGCCCGGCGACGAAATCGAAGAAAAGTTCCTTGCCCGCGTGGTGTTGTCGCAGCCACGCGGGTATTTTGTGTCGCCCGATATCCTCGCCGGTGGCGTGGTGCGAGCACGACTCGAGGATCAGCACCCGGTCGCCCGCCCGCAGGTCGCCCGCCCGGGGGGTGCCCTTTAGGTACTCCTCGAACGGCCCGTCGCGGCGCGCCAGCGCGATGCTGAAGCTGGTGAGCGGCACCTCCCCCGGCACGAGGGCGGCGACCCGCGCGAACGCTTGACTATCCGTGATGACCAGCCGGGGGGGGCGGGGCGCCTGCCGCAGGTACGCCTCCACCTCGCCCGGTTGCGCGACGGTGGCCACGCAGCGGTTATCCAGCACGTCGCGTAGCAACTGCATCTGCGGGAGGATCATCCGCCCGGCGGGGGCCTCCGAGTCGATGGGGGTGACGAGCAGCACGTGGTCGCCCGGCGCCAGCAGGTCGCCGATAAACGACGCGGGCGGGCGGACGGCCCCGCGTCCCGCCTCTTTCAACGCCTCGACGAGCGGCGAGGCGTCCGCGTCGCGCGCGGCGGAAAAGTCGATCACCGGCACGTCGCCGAGTTCCGCGGCGAGGCGTTCCCGCGTTGTCGCGAGCAGGGGGCACTCGTCGCGCTTGTTGTGGATGATGAAAAAGGGGAGATCCTCCTCGCGGAAGCGCTTGACGAGCGCCTCCTCGACGTCGTCGAAACGGTTTCCGGAGATGACGAGCATCGCGACGTCCGCCTGCTCGATGGCCCGCGTGGAGCGTTCTGCCCGCGCCTCGCCCAGCGGGCCGGGGTCGTCGACGCCGGCGGTATCGATGAAGACGACGGGGGCGAAGCCGGGGATCTCGTAGCCGCGCCTCACCGGGTCGGTGGTCGTGCCCGGCGTCCCGGAGACGATGGATACCTGCTGGCCCGTGAGGGCGTTGACGAGGGAACTTTTCCCGCTGTTGCGGCGCCCCAGCAGGACGACGTGCAGTTTACCTTCTTGTCCCATGTCAGCGATAAACGTTCACGTCCTCGGCCGAGATGGGGTTCCCGCCGAGGATGATCAGGCGCTCGATGACGTTGCGCAGTTCCCGGATGTTCCCCGTCCACTCGCCCGCTTGCAGCGCCTGCACGGCCCCCGGCTCGATGTCGCGTGTGGCGATGCCCATCTCCGAGCAGATGTCGGTCAGGAAATGCCGCGCGAGCGGCTCGATGTCCTCCCGGCGGTCGGCCAGCGGCGGAACGTCGATGATGATCACGCTGAGGCGGTGGTAGAGATCCTCGCGGAAGTTCCCGCGCGCGATCTCGTCCTTCAGGTTCTTGTTCGTGGCGGCGATGACGCGCGCGTCCACCTTGATGTCCGCGTCACCCCCCACGCGGGTGATCGTCTGCTCCTGCAGCGCGCGGAGCACCTTCGATTGCGCCCCGGCGCTCATGTCCCCGATCTCGTCGAGGAACAGCGTGCCGCCGTGCGCCAGCTCGAACTTGCCCTTCTTCTGCCGGATGGCCGAGGTGAAGGAGCCTTTCTCGTGGCCGAACAACTCGCTCTCGATCAACTCCGAGGGGATGGCCGCGCAGTTCACCTCCACGAAGGCGTTATCCTTCCGGGCGCTCAGCGCGTGCAACTGGCGCGCCACCAGCTCCTTCCCCGACCCGTTCGGCCCCGTCACGAGGATGCGGGCGTCGGACGCGGCCACCTTCTCGATCAGCAGGCGGATCCGCTGCATGGCCGCCGACTCGCCGATCATCTCGTGTTTCTTGACCACCTTGCTCTTGAGCGTTTGCGTCTCGCGGATCAGCTCCTGCTTGTCGGTCGCGTTCTTGATGGTGATCAGCAGGCGATTCAGGTCCAGCGGCTTCTCGATAAAGTCGTACGCGCCCTTGCGGATCGACTCGATGGCCGTCTCGATGGTGCCGTGCCCCGTGATCATGATCACCGGCGTGGAGGCCGAAAACTCCTTGACGCGCTCGAGTACCTCGATCCCCTCCATCTTGGGCATCTTGATGTCGCAGAACACCACGTCGGGACGCCCCGACTTGACGGCCACGAGTCCTTCCATGCCGTTTTCGGCCACGATCACCTCGTGGCCCTCGAACTGTAAAATCTCTTTCATGGAGTTGCGAATGCTCCTCTCGTCGTCTATCACCAGGATTTTTGCCATGCTTCTTTGAATTTAGTCGCGAAGATACTCTTTCCGCGCGTGTCAGCGGGGATCGCTCGCCTTGATTTTTTCTATGGCCTCGCCGGCCTTCGGGTGGCCGAGGCGCCGGGAGATCTCGAGATCCTGCAGGGCCTCGCGGCGGTAATCGAGCTGCACGCGGGCGATGGCGCGGTTATAATAGGTCTTGGCGCTGGCCGGGTCGATCTGTATGGCGCGGGAGTAGCTGTCGATGGCCGCATCGAATTTCCCCTGTTGTTGCAGGACGGCGCCGCGGTTGAAAAACAGGGCGCTGGACTGGAATCCCCGTGCGATGGCCTCGTCGTAGTCGGCGAGGGCGCCCTCGAGGTCGTGCATCCCGTAGCGGGCGATCCCGCGGTAGTGGTACGCCTCGAGAAACCCGGGGTCGATCAAGAGGGCTTGGCTATAATCCCGGATGGCGGCGCGTTGCTCCCTGAGGTTCTCGTGGATGACGCCCCGGTGGTAGTGGGCGCGGGCGTCGAGCGGGTTGTTCGCGATGACGTGATTGATATCCAGCAATGCTTCCTGCGGCCTCTTTGTGTTGGCGAGGACGAGGGCGCGGTTAAAGTAGGCCGGCAGGTAGCCGGGGTCGCGGGCGATGGCCTCGTCCAGCTCGACCAGCGCCTGCTCGTACTGCCCGCGGTTGATCTGTTCCAGCGCCCGGTTATTGCTCTCGATGGCGGCCCGGTTGCCGCAAGCGGCGAGTAGAATCGTCCAGGCAATCCATGTAAGGTGTCGCATACTCGTTGTCGTTTTGATTTGCCCGTCAAAGTTAGTGATTTGCCGGTATAATCCAAAAAACATGGCGGGAACGTTTTTCTAATGCCCCCTCGTTCCCCGCGAGAACGCCGGAAGGCGCACCCGGCGTAGGCCGAAGCCCAATGTCATCAAGTTAAGGGCTGAAAGCCCGCCAGGCAATAGCGTGGGGCAACGCCCCACGAATAGACACCCAATGGATAATAAGCAGGCTGAAAGCCTGCGAGCCAATACAATACAACACTATACTATTGCTTACGCCCCTTCAGGACTTATACAGGGAAAATGGTTAAGCAGGCAAAACAGGACAGGGATAAGACAAAAGGCATATCTGCAAGCAGATACATTGCTTTTTCTGTTGCTTTTTAATATGGATATGCGCATAAAAAGGACACGAAAGGACAGGGTTTGCAACCCAAATCGTACCCCCTGGGAAAGGTGGACAAAAAGGGGTTGAACTTGTCCGAAATTGGCCGGCAACTTCCTGACATTGTCCAAGTTGCATAAAACTCGATTTGAAATGAATATTGTAATTTTGTATTTTAAAAATTGAGCGTATGCGTAGCACATTCAAGATTCTTTTCTACCTGAAAAGAGACAAACAGAAAGCCGACGGGATGATCCC
>JAISAV010000122.1 GCA_031266545.1 Odoribacteraceae bacterium
AGGTTGACCTCCTCGCTTTCCTCGAGGTCGGCGAGGAAGTCGGTGGCGAGTCTTTTACTGACGTTGCGGTCGTAGATGATGAGGTTCAGCTCGAAGTTTTGCTCGAAGCTGCGGAGGTCCATGTTGGCCGTCCCGACGCTTGAGATGAGGCCGTCGGTGACGATGACCTTGCTGTGGTTGAATCCTTTCTTATAGTGGAAGACGCGGACGCCGGCGTTGAGTAGTTCCTCGATGTAAGAGCGTGTGCACCAGTAGGTCAGCGTCGAGTCGGACTTGAAGGGGATCATGAGCCGCACGTCGACGCCGCTCATGGCCGCCGTTTTCATACAGTTGATGGTGGTCTCGCCGGGCATGAAGTAGGGGGTGGAGATGAAGACGTACTTGGTGGCCATGTTGATGAGGGTGAAGTAGGCTTGCTGGATGGAAGTCCAGTCGCTGTCCGGGCCGGAGGAGACGGCCTGCACGAGCACGTTGCCGTCGGCGCGGACGAGGGGGAGGTATTCCTCCTTGTCGAGAAGCAGTTCCTGCCGGACAAAGTACCAGTCAGTGAGGAAGACGATTTGCAGGGCGACGACGGCCTCTCCCTTGATTTTGAGGTGGGTGTCGCGCCATATCCCGATGCCGGGCAGGCCGTGGAGGTAGCGGTCGGCGAAATTCAGGCCGCCGAGGAAGCCTGTCAGTCCGTCGATGACGACGATCTTCCGGTGGTTTCGGTAGTTGGCCTTGCTCGTGAGGAGCGGGAACTTGACGGGGAGGAAGGGGTACACCTGCACCCCGGCACGGCGCAGCTCGTCGACGTAGCGCCGGGGCAGTCGCCAGCACCCGACGTCGTCGTAGATGAGGCGTACCTCGACGCCCTCGCGTGCCTTGCGGGCGAGCAGTTCCCCGAGGCGATCGCCCAGCTCGCCCTCCTCGATGATGTAGTACTCGAGGTGGATGTATTTCTTGGCCCCGGCGATGGCGCGGAAGATGGCGCGGAAGGTCTCCTCGCCGTTGTTCAGTACCTCGATCGTGTTGTGGCGGGAGAGCAGCGCCTTGCTGTTGTTGATGAGGAGGGTCATCAGGCGCCGCGTGGCGTCCATGTCCTCGCGCTTGAGGAACTCGGCCTTCGCGAGGTGCTGTTTCTGGTCCTCGCTCATGTACTGCAACCACTTGAAGTCGCCCAGCCCCTTCATGGAGAATATTTTCACCTTCCGGTAGTTGGTGCCGAAGTAGATGTAGAGCACGACCCCCGCCACCGGCAGCAGCACCAGCACGAGGAGCCACGCGAGGGTGCGCACGGGGTTTCTGTTCTCGAGGATGATCTTGAAGGTGATCCCCGGTACCGTGACCGCGTAAAACAGCACGAGGCCGTATATCGTGAGGGTTTTCCAATCCATCTTGTTATCTTCGCGTCATGAATACGATTGCACAATTACAAGCGCGCGCGGCGCTGGAATTGAAGGGGCTTTACGACGAGGGGGAGACGCGTTTCCTGTGCGCGGTGATCCTCGAAAAGCTCTTTCACCTCGCGAAGATAGATATTCACCTGAGAAAACACGAGCCTTTGGGGGAGGAGGGGGTGAATAAATTTTTGGCGATCGTCGCGGAGTTACAGCGCGGGCGTCCCTACCAGTACGTGCTCGGGGAGGCGGTGTTCGCGGGGTTGACTTTTCGTCTGAACGAGGAAACGCTGATTCCCAGGCCGGAGACGGAGGAGCTGGTGGAGTGGGCGAGCGCCTCCCTCGGGGCGAGCGACCGGGCGCTGGACGTGGGCACGGGTAGCGGGTGTATCGCCATCGCGCTGGCCGCGCGGGTGCCGGGGGTGGAGTGGCACGGCGTGGATATTTCCACCGCCGCCGCTCGCGTGGCCGCGGAGAACGCCCGGGCGAACGGCGTGGAGGTCACGTTCCTGACGCGGGATATCACGCGGCACGAGGAACACGCGTGGCCCGCGTACGACTTGATCGTGAGCAATCCCCCTTACGTGCGGCTTTCCGAGCGGGCGTCGATGCACGACCGGGTGGTGAAGCACGAGCCGGGCCGGGCGCTTTTCGTGCCGGACGAGGACCCGCTGCTTTTCTACCGGGTGATCGCCGGTTTCGGGCGACGGCACCTCTCGCCCGGCGGCAAGTTGTTTTTCGAGATTAACGAGGCGTTGCGCGCCGGGGTGGTCGCCTTGCTGGAAGGGTCGGGATACCGGCGCGTCGAATCGCGTCGGGATCTCTTCGGGAAGGATCGCATGGTGCGGTGCGAGCGCGAATAACAGGTGACGTGATGGACGCGAAGAAGGCTTTACAGGTGATCGCCGCCCGGTGCGGGAGGCAGGAGTGCTCGAGTTTCGAGGTGATCTCGTGGCTGCGTCGCCATGAATTGACGGAACAGGAGATTGCCGCGTGCGTGGCTTATTTACGGGAACATCGCTTCGTGGATGACGAGCGTTTCGCGATGGCTTACGCCCGGGATAAATTCCGTTTCAAGCGCTGGGGACGCGCCAAGATCGAGCAGGCGTTGCGTCAACGGCAACTTCCGAGCGAGACGATCGCCCGCGCCCTCGCGACGCTCGAGGCTACCGACGTCGACGCGACTTGCCTGCTCTTGTTGCGACAAAAGGACACCAGCCTGAAGGAGGTCGATCCCTACAAGCGAAAGGCCAAGTTGATCCGCTTCGCCCTCGGCCGCGGTTTCGATTTCGAGACGATCCGCCGCGCGTTGGGGCAGTTGACGGGGCAGGATGCGCTCCTCGATGACGAGACGTGAGGCGGCGCTTGTTTTTCTTTCGCCGGGAAATACACGAAATTATCGAATTTTCTATTTAACTTTGTAACCGCCGTAACGGTTACGGCGATAACAATAAAGATAGAGTGCCATGAGATTTTATAATCGGACAAGCGAGCTGGCAGAGCTGCGACGCATACAAAACCTGTCGTTTAACGATCATTCTCGCTTGACGGTAGTAACCGGAAGGAGACGGATTGGCAAAACGAGTCTCATCATGAAGTCGGTCGAGGGTTTACCGACCGTGTATTTGTTCGTCGGGCGCAAGAGCGAGGCGACGCTTTGCGCGGAGTTTATCCCGGTTATCGCGCGATCGCTTGACGTGTTCGTGCCGGGTGAACTGCGCGCGTTCCGATCGTTGTTCCAGTACTTGATGGAGTTGGCCGTCAGCAGGCCGTTCAATCTCGTGATCGACGAGTTTCAGGAATTTTATAATATCAACGCGTCGGTATACAGCGACATGCAAAATATTTGGGACATTTACCGCGAAAAATCCCGGGTAAATCTCGTCGTTTCCGGGTCGATTTACTCGTTGATGCAGAAGATATTTCAACATTCAAAAGAACCGCTATTCGGCAGGGCGGATAACATCATCAAGTTGTCGGCTTTCGATTTGTCTACGTTGAAGGAGATCGCGCGCGACCATCACCCGGAGTATGTCAATGATGATTTGTTGGCCTTGTATTCTTTCACGGGCGGGATTCCCAAGTACGTCGAGTTGTTCTGCGATAACGGTGCGTTAAGCGTTGACGGGATGATCTCTTTTATGATCCGGGATAACTCCCCGTTTACCGATGAAGGGAAAAACCTGCTGGTGGAAGAGTTCGGGAAGAATTATGCGGTCTATTTCTCTGTCTTGAGCGCCATATCGGGGGGTATCAACACGCAGCCTGAAATAGAGGCCGCGTTGGGAGATAAAAGCGTCGGCGGGCAACTCAAGCGGCTTATCGAGGATTATAACATCATCACCCGCCAGCGCCCGATATTGGCTAAGGAGGGTAGCCAAACCGTCCGGTACGAGATCGAGGATAATTTTATCCGCTTTTGGTTTAATTACTTCGACCGCCATCGCTCGCTGATCGAGATCAAAAATTTCGTCGCCTTGCAAGCGATTATCAAGGCCGACTACCCGACTTATTCCGGTAAATTGTTGGAACGCTATTTCAAGGAGCAGTTTGCCGAGAGTTTCCAGTACCGGGCCATCGGCTCGTGGTGGGAACCTAAAGACCGGCAAAACGAAATAGATATCGTTGCGCTGAAATTGGAAAAGAACCAAGCAATAGTCGTGGAGGTAAAACGGCAAAGGAAGAATTTTAAACCGGAGTTACTCGCCGCGAAAGTGGAGCATCTTAAACATAAGTTGCTACCCAAGTACCGGGTCGAGACGGTTTGCCTGTCGTTGGACGACATGTAGCGCCCGCGATGAAAACATGCCAATAATTATTTCTCCAGTTCTTCCATCATAGCGCGACGCTTGGAATAAACAGACTTGAAATGCGTCAAAAGCATATGGGCGATTTCATCCCCACCGGGATATTTTTTCATTGTTTTCAAGACATCAGATACATATTTGTAATGGTCTCTCCCCATATTTATTCTGGCATACTCGGTAATTTGTGCACGATAAAATGCT
>JAISAV010000103.1 GCA_031266545.1 Odoribacteraceae bacterium
TATCGTCGCGCGTCACGTACACCTGTATCCGGCCCCCCGCGTCCTGCAACTCGAAGAACGAGGCCTTCCCCATGATCCGGCGGCTCATCACCCGCCCGGCGATCGTCACCTCCAGCGGCTCGCCCGGGCTCGCCTCGAAGCGCTCGCGGATCCCCGCGGAGAGGCCCGTCACCTTGTATTCCGGCGCCGGGTATGCGTTAATGCCCAACCGGTTCAACTCGTCCAGCGAGTTCCGGCGAATAATCTCTTGTTCACTTAATCCTACAAGGCTCATCTTGTTTAATCTTTACCGTGGGTTAACATTTTTGAAGCACAAATGTATATCAAATTTCGGGATTCCCCGCGCTTTTGCCCGATTCGGGCGCGATTTTCCTCGCGGTAATTGCGAATTACCGCGGAGTAATCGCGGATTACCGCGTGGTAATCGCGGATATTTTAGGATAAAAATCTCGTCAGGTGGTGGACGCTATTAGAAATTATCGTAACTTCGTCCGGCAAGTTTGGAGGGGGAGGCCGGACGGGTAATTAACGTTGAATTGAATTAGAAAACAAGTGATATGACAGGTAAACTTAACATTCGCGGGGGTATCCTGGGGGCGCGCGCGCGGCGCGTGACGAGCGTGATCCTCCTGCTCGCGGCAGGCGTCGCGCCGGGACACGCGCAAGAGGGTAAAAAACCATTCACGCTGGAAGACTTCACGATCCAGGGGACTTTCTCCCCGCGACGCGTGAGCGGCATGAAATCGCTCGACGACGGGGAGCACTACGCGATGGTCGAGGGCGGCGGGAAACGGCTGGTGAAGTACAGTTACCGGGGCGGCAAGGCCGTGGAGACGCTGGTGGACTTGAGCGGCGATCGCTACAAGGAGGTCGCCGGCATCGAGGACTACACGATCAGCCCGGCGGGTACCCACGTGTTGATCTGCACGAGGCGGCAGTCCATTTACCGGCGGTCGTTCACGGCCGAGTATTACCTGTTCGACTTCAAGAACAAGCAAATCAAGCCGCTGTCCGGGGGCGGGCCGCAGCAGGTGGCCACCTTCTCGCCCACGGGCGCGAAGATCGCCTTCGCGCGGGGGAATAACCTCTTTATTCACGACACGCGCTTCGGCTCCGAGATACAGATTACCCACGACGGGAAATTCAACGAGATCATCAACGGGACGCCCGACTGGGTGTACGAGGAGGAGTTCGGGTTCAACCGGGCCTTCGAGTGGGCGCCCGACGGTTCGGCGCTCGCCTACATCAAGTTCGACGAGTCGCGGGTGAAGCTGTTCGACATGACCCTCTTCAAGGGCCTCGCGCCCGCCCTCGAGGCCAACGCCTCGTACCCCTCGAGCTACTCCTATAAATACCCGAAGGCCGGGGAGGAGAACTCGCGGGTCAGCGTCCACGTCTACAACGTCGAGGAGCGGGTGACCACGCGCGTCGACACCGGCGAGGAGGAGGATATCTACCTGCCCCGCGTCCGCTGGACGACCGACCCGCGGCAACTGGCGATCACGCGGCTCAACCGCTTCCAGAACAAGCTGGAGATCCTGCTGGCAAACGCCCGCGTCGGGAACACGACCCTCCTCTACCGCGAGGAAAACGCGCGCTACATCGCCGAGGAGCAACTCGACTACCCGCGCTTCCTCGAGGACGGGCAGCACTTCGTCATGAGCAGCGAGAAGAGCGGCTATTCCCACCTCTACCTCCACGAGATGAACGGCCGGGAGAAGCAGGCGATCACCTCCGGGGAGTACGACGTGGTGGCCTTCCACGGTTATGACGCGAAACGGAAGCTCTTTTATTACACCTCGCGCGAGGTCTCGCCGCTGGAACAGCACGTCTACTCCATCGACCTCAAGGGGAGAAAGACGCGGCTCACCCCCGCGCGGGGCTGGAACAGCGCGGAGTTTAACAACGCGTTCAACTACTACACGGTCACCTCCTCGAACGCCGACACGCCGCCGGTCGTCACGCTCCACGAGGCGGGCGGCAAGGTCGCGCGGGTGATGGAGGACAACGCCGCGCTGGCGCGACGGTTGGAGGAGCACGCCGTCGCGCGGCGCGAGTTCCTGCAGGTGCCGGCGGCCGACGGGAAGACGATGCTCAACGCGTGGATCATGAAACCGGCGGGTTTCGACCCGGCACGCGCCTACCCGGTCATGATCACCCAGTACAGCGGCCCCAACTCCCAGGAGGTGCGCGACGCGTGGGAACTCGACTGGACCCAGTACCTCGCCCAGAAAGGCTTTATCATCTTTAGCGTCGACCCGCGGGGCACGGGCGGGCGCGGGGAAGAGTTCCGGAAATGCACCTACATGCAACTGGGGAAACTCGAGAGCGACGACTTGATCGCCGCCGGGCGCTGGCTGGCCGCGCTCCCGCACGTCGACGCGCGCGCGATCGCCATCTGGGGGTGGAGCTACGGCGGGTTCATGTCGTCGCTGTGCCTGATGAAGGGGCACGACGTCTTCGCCGCCGCGATCGCCGTGGCGCCGGTGACCCACTTCCGGTATTACGACAGCATCTACACCGAGCGCTTCATGCGGCGGCCAATGGATAACCCCGGCGGGTATAACGACAACGCCCCCGTCAACCACGCGAGGCTGATGAAAGGGAAATTGCTGCTGTGCCACGGGACGGCCGACGATAACGTCCACGTGCAAAACACCCTCGAGCTGGCCGAGGCGCTGGTGCAGGCCAACAAGCCCTTCGACATGCAGGTGTACACGAACCGCGATCACGGCATCTACGGGGGCATGACGCGACTCCACCTCTTCTCGAAGTTCGTGAATTTCCTTCAAGAGATGGCAGGGAACGAATAACCATTTAAAATCCATAATATCATGAGTAAAAGTATCATCGAACTGTCGCCGCGCGAGGTGTGGGAAAATTTCCACGCGCTGACACGCGTGCCCCGACCCTCCCATCACGAGGAGAAAGCCCGCGCGTTTATCATGCAATGGGCGAAAGAACACGGCATACAGGCCGAAATCGACGAGGCCTGTAACATCCTGCTGAGCAAGCCGGCCACGCCCGGCATGGAGAATCGCGAGGGCGTGATCCTGCAAGGCCACCTCGACATGGTGCCGCAGAAGAACCGGGACAAGGTGCACGACTTCACGAAAGACCCCATCGACGCGCGCGTGGAAGGCGAGTGGGTGACCGCCGACGGCACCACCCTCGGCGCGGATAACGGCATCGGCGTGGCCGCGGCGATGGCGGTGCTCCTCTCCAAGGATATCCCGCACGGGCCGCTGGAAGTGCTGATCACCGCCACCGAGGAGACCGGCATGGACGGGGCCAACGGCATCCGCCAGGGATGGTTGAAGGGCAACATCCTCCTCAACCTCGACTCGGAGACCGAGGGAGAACTCTACGTCGGGTGCGCCGGGGGCGTCAACGGGAAAGCCATCTTCTATTACCGTCCCGAACCCGTGCCCGACTTCAACAAGGCCTTCAAGCTCTCCGTCGTCGGACTCAGGGGCGGGCACTCCGGCATGGACATCCACCTCGGCCGCGGGAACGCCAACAAGCTATTCTTCCGCCTCCTGAAGTCGCTCAACTGGGAGTGCGGCATGAACGTGCACGTCGCCTCGATGGAGGGCGGGAACATGCGCAACGCCATCCCCCGCGAGGCGGTCGCCGTGGTCACGGTATACGACGATGACGTCCCGAAACTCGTCGAGGCCGTCAAGACGATCGAGGCCACCTTCCGCACCGAGCTACAGGCGACGGAACCCGACCTCGCCTGCCTCCTCGAGCCGACGACGCGGCCGGACTACGTGATCGATTACCGCAAGCAACGGCACATCACGAACGCCATCCTCGCCTGCCCGAACGGGGCGGTACGCATGATCGACTCGATGCCGGACACCGTGGAGACCTCCAACAACCTCGCCATCGTGAAGATGGAGAAGGACTGCGCCGAGGTCAACATGCTGCTGCGCTCCTCCGTGGAGAGCGCCAAGAAAGCCCTCGCGCAATCCGTGCAAGCGGCCTTCGAGCTGGCCGACGCCGACGAGATCGGCTTCACGGGCGGCTACCCCGGCTGGGAACCCAACCCCGCCTCCCGGATCCGCGAGACGATGATCGCCACCCGCGAGCGGCTGTACGGGGAAAAACCCGCCATCATGGCCATACACGCCGGGCTGGAATGTGGCATCCTCGGGGCCGCCTACCCGCGCTGGGACATGATCTCCTTCGGGCCGACGATTCTCTCCCCGCACTCCCCGGACGAAAAGGTGAACATCGCCTCCGTCGGGAAATTCTGGGAGTACATGCAGGCCACCCTCGCCGCCATCCCGTCGAAATAAACGTTAAAAAACCGGCCCGCACGGCCGGTTTCCACTTTTTGCGTTATTTTTGCCGCCAGTTGTTAAAACGAAAACATGACCCTAGAGAAACTCACGTTACCGGAACTGCTCGCGCGTAGCTGCGCGCTTTATCCTGACCGCCTTTCGTTGAACTTCGTCACGGGCGGGAAACGCACTTACCGGCAATTGCGCGACGAGGTCGCCGCGCTGGCCCGTCACCTGACCCGCGTCGGTATCGCGAAGGGTGACCGCGTGGCCATCCTCGGCGCCAGCATGCCCAACTGGGGGATCTCCCAGTTCGCCATCGCCGCCGTCGGGGCCATCGCCGTGCCGGTGCTCCCCGGGTTCTCGCTCCCGGAACTGCAACACATCCTGGAACACGCCGGGGTGAAGGCGATCTTCGTCTCCCGGCTGCTCGTCAAGACGCTGGAAGGGACGAACCTCCCCCTCCTCGAGCATAAGATCCTGATGAACACCTTCGCCACCATCCCCGACGGGCGTTACTCCCCGGGGGAGATGGACGCCCTGCCGCGAGACATCGACATGACCGACAACGCGCCGCTCCCCCCCGTGGCGGTGGAGGAGGACGACATCGCCTCGATCATCTACACCTCCGGCACCACCGGCTTCTCGAAAGGGGTCGTGCTCACCCACGAAAACCTCGTCTGGAACGCGCGCCAGAGCCACACCTTCCAGCCGGTGGGCACGAGCGACCGATTCCTGAGCATCCTGCCGATGGCCCACACGTTCGAGAACACGCTGGGGCTGTTGCTCCCCCTGATGTACGGGTCAAGCGTCTATTACCTCGACCGCGTCCCCACGCCCAAGTTGCTCGTCCCGGCGATGCAGCAGGTCCGCCCGACGGTCATGCTCTCCGTGCCGCTGATCATCGAGAAGATCTACAAGACGAGCGTCCTCCCCGCGCTAAAACGCTCCGCGTGGACGCGCGCCGTCTACCGGACGACCGCCGGCAAGCGACTCCTCCACCGCGTGGCCGGCAGGCGGCTGATGAAGACCTTCGGCGGCGAGATCGTCTTCTTCGGGATCGGGGGCGCCAAGCTCGACGCCACGGTGGAACGCTTCCTGCGCGACGCCCGCTTCCCGTACGCCATCGGCTACGGGCTGACGGAAACGGCGCCGCTCGTGGCCGGTTCCTCTCCCTTCCACACCTTCCCGCGGGGCGTCGGCCCCGTCATGCAGGGCGTCTCCGTGCGCGTCGACCAGCCCGACGAGCGCGGCGAGGGCGAGATCCTGATCAAGGGTCCCAACGTGATGCGCGGCTATTACCGGCGACCGGAACTCGACGCGACGACCTTCACGGCAGACGGGTGGTTCAGGAGCGGCGACCTCGGCTCGATGGACTCCCGCGGGCGACTGACCATCCGCGGGCGCATCAAGACGATGATCCTCGGCTCGTCCGGGGAAAACATCTACCCCGAGGAGATCGAGTCGATCATCAACCACTTCCGCTTCGTCGACGAATCGCTCGTGGTGGAAAAAAGCGGCCGCCTCGTGGCCATGGTCCACTTCAACATGGAAGAAATGGAACGACATTTCCAACACCTGAAAAGCCAGGCCGAAAATTACACGAACATCGCCGGCGAGTACCTCGAGGAGTTGCGACTCGAGATCCGGGAATACGTCAACGCGCGGGTGAATAACTTCTCCAAGTTGCAGCTTGTCCTCGTGCAGCACGAACCCTTCGAGAAAACCCCCTCGATGAAAATCAAGCGCTTCCTCTATAACAAGTAGACCGGCGGCCTTCAGTCGTCATCGTTCACGAAATACTCCTCGTCGGTGGCTATAAATAAAATGTCTTCCAGATCATGTTTGCGCGTGCGTTCAACATTTTTTGAAAGATAATGCTAACTTTGCGCACGTTTCCATGAACAGAATGAACGTGATTGATAGAATCGAGTTACTAAAAGAGGCAAAACTGAAGTATAACGCGTACGATTCGGAAGATTGGACGAAGGCATATTTTGACGAAATTAGCTGCGGATTTAATGTTTATCATAAAGAACATAACTTTTCCAAGAAAGGCGGGGATGGGGATGCTGAAAAGATTGTAGGTAAAATGCTTGCAAAGTACCACGAAAAACAAGTTGAATTTTTACCGGAAAACAGCTATCGAAAAAGCCCAGATATAAACTTCGATGCCTAAACATGGGATGTTAAATTGATAAATAATGCTCGCGAGGAAACAATAAGAAAAGCAATAAGAGATGCCCGGAAAGCGGATAACGCGATATTTTACTGGGATTCCAGTGTTGAAAAATTGGCGGATTTACGAAACGCTATTATCAGGGAAGCCGGGTAGAATGAGAAAAACTGGCAGGGTTAATGAAATGCCGGATATTTATTAATGAATAAATCGGGATTATTGAGAACGGCCTGGAAAAAATAAAGGACTGTTATCGCACAGTCCTTATGAAGCGAGGTGCAGAACGGTAGGGGATTACTCCCCCTTAAACCTATCCGCGTGAACGATTCGGGAATTGAACCCGACTATTGCCTTCAACAAATTCGTCCTGTAATTTCATTGCAAATATACAACACTTTGGCGGAAAAACAAAATTAACGGTATAAGATCGTAAAAAAGAACGGGGTGAACCGCTGACGGGCGAAGCGCTTCCCATGGGCCACTCGCGGCCTCGCGGTCCCGATAAAATAGAGCGGCTATAAATTTTTTAACGAGAGACAAGAGATGAATAGTAACAAGGAGAGGCTGCCCATCTTTTTTCTCAGGTAGACGAAGGCCTTGCTCTTCTGGGTTTTTACCGTGTGGATGGTGATGCCCAGTTGCTCGGCGATCTCCTTGCCGGATAGTCCCTCGAGCGAGAGTTGCATGATCTTCCGGCGCTGCTCCGGCAACTCGCGGATCACGGCTTGCATCTGGCGGATAAGCTCCTCGCGGACGGAGAGTGCGAGCGATTCCTCGTCGTCCACCTCAACCTCCTTTTGCAGGCGGAGGAGGTGGGCGTTGTGCAGGTTTTGCGTCCGGAGATGTTGCATGGAATTTATGTACACCGATTTATAGAGATAATTAGCCAACTCCCGCTCGCTATGGAAAGAGAGGGTGGAGCGCCAAATGCTGATCAAGGTATCCTGAATAATGTCTTCCGAGCAATCGGCATCCTTCACAAACCGGTAAGCGTACGAGCAGAGAGACGCGTAATAATCCTTGTAGAAATCTTCCCAAGCCTTTAGCTCTTTCTTATTCAATGCCGCGAGGTATTCCATAGATGATAAATTCACGTTTTTAAATGATCGAACAAATATAAAACATTTCTTTGCAGCATTTTTCGCGTTAAGCGGATTTTGTCCCAAAATATCTATCAAGGGTAAAAATATTCTCTCTCTATCGGGGTTGCGTGGCGGTTCAACTCGCCGAGATCACGAGAGTAATCAAATATTTATATATCTTATTATCAGTATAATATATAGATAATAGCAAGCCCGTGAGGTCTAAAGTCATCCTGTATGGAAAAAAAATCGCACGCGGAGTCATACCAAATCTATCGTCGTGCATTAATAGGGTGATTCACGATATCATTCTCTGAATTGCACATTATGGACGATACATTTAAAAGAATTATCACGCTATTTAAGAAAGCGTACATCGACACGATCACGCCCGACGAGCGGCAAGAACTGGAAGCCTTCCTCGGCAACCCGCACCTGCGCAAGGTATACGATGAGTGGATCGGGCACGAACTGCTCAAGGAGGGGATCTTGATGGGAAAACGCTTCCCTTATCGAAGGGCGTTTGCCGCATTTAAGCGCAGCGTGAGAGTGCGACGGCTCTACCGGAGGCAGTTCTACGCGGCGGCCACCGTGGCGGCGGTGCTGCTGGCGGCCTCCTCGCTGTACTGGTTCCGGTCGCCGGGAAGAGGAGAGGCGAGCGTGCCTGTCGCCGAGGCGTCGGCGATCGTTCCCGGACATGGTCAGGCGCGGATACGGCTGGCAAATGGCGAAGTCGTCACGATGTCCGACCAGAACCTACTGGTCGACGAGCACGGGGAGACACGTATCACGTACGAGGAGGGGAAGATCACGTATAGTTCCTCTCAATCTTCTGACGAGTTGATATTTAACGACCTGATCGTGCCCGTGGGTGGGGAGTGCACCATCACGTTCGACGACGGCACGAAAGCGTGGGTCAACGCCGACACGAAGATCACGTACCCCGTGAAATTCACCGGGAAGGAACGAAAAATCCACGTGGAAGGAGAGGCCTATTTCGAGGTGCAGGCGAACGCGAAGCCTTTTATCGTCCACACCAGCCTCGGCGAGATCACGGCGCTGGGCACGGCGTTCGCGGTGCGGGCCTACCGGGAGGAGGAGATGGCGGCAACACTCGTGTCCGGACGGATCGCGTACACCGGGTACTGCACGATGGAGCTTGTCCCCAACGAGCAGATCGTCGTCTCTCCATCTGGCAAGGTGGTGAAAAACAAGGTGGACGTGCATGAACATATCGGTTGGAAAGAGGGGGTATTCGTCTTCAACAAGCGTACCTTGGAATCGATCATGACCGATCTGGCGCGGTGGTACGAGTTCACAGTAAGCTACAAGCATCCTGAATTGAAACGGATCCCTTTCAGCGGTCACCTGAAACGATACGACGATATTCACGCTTTTCTGGAGCTGTTGCGCGAGACCGGCGAGGTGGATTACGTCATTCAAGATAGATATATCTTGCTGTTTTAAAGATAAAAAGGAAGGGGATACTCCATTTTCCAGACGAGGTATCCTGCTTCCCGGTTTACTAATTTAATAGTGTTCAAATGTATGGAAAAAAAACGATTTAAACCAAGGGCGCTCTTTCGCGGGCGCGAAAAAATGATGAAGACCATGAAATTGAATGTTCTTTTTCTTTTCATCTGCTGTTGTCCTCTCTCGGCCACGGTGTACTCGCAACAGACGAAGGTATCACTGGCGCTCACGCAAGTGAGTTTGGAGGAGTTTTTCAAAGACGTCCAGTCCCGGACGGGATTCTTCTTTATTTACCCTTCCAACTTGTTCGAGAACGCAGGCACGATCACCGTTCACACGGAGGACGAGGAATTATCGCAGGTGCTGACGAAAGTCTTGGGACAAAAAGGCTTGTCCTACAAGTTTCAAGATGACGTGATCATCGTTGTCAAGGAACCCCTGCCGGGACAACAACAAGTCGTGACGCGACCGGTAAGAGGTGTCGTGATGGACAAGGACATGAACCCGATGCCCGGCGTGAACGTGATCGTCAAGGGCACCACGACCGGAGTCTCCACGAACAGCGAGGGGCGCTTCGAGATCATCGTGCCCGTGAATCCCGACCTGATCCTCCGCTTCTCGTTCGTTGGCATGACGACGCGGGAAATAAAAATAGGAGAGCAAACCAACCTGAGGGTCGTTATGGAAATCTCAGAAGAGGCGCTTTCCGAGGTGGTCATCACGGGATATCAAGTGATTTCCAAGGAACGGGCGACTGGTTCATTTGACATCATCGACACGCGCCACATTGAAAAACCGACTTCCAACATCGCCACCGCGCTGGTCGGCACCGTTTCCGGCGTTAACGCCACGCTGGACCTTAATGGCAACCCGACATTCGAGATCCGGGGCCAGACCCGGCTGGACGGGTCGAGCGCGCCGCTGGTCGTCGTGGACGGGTTCGCCGTCGAGCGGAATTTTAGTGATATCAATCCCAACGACGTGGAGTCCATTCACCTCTTGAAAGACGCCGCTGCGGCTTCCATCTGGGGCGCCCGCGCCGCAAACGGCGTGATTGTCGTTACCACCAAGCAGGGGAAAAAAGGAGGCGTGAACGTGGAAATATCCTCGTCCGTGAGATTTGCCCCGAAGATCGACCTTGATTACGCTCGCTCGCTTGCGCCCACTGATCAATTTATCGAATACGAGAAACTGTCCTTCAATAGCTGGTCGGCCTCCATGCCCAGCGACACCCGGTTTAGCGGCGGGTCATACTCTCCCGTGCAGGAGGCCCTACTGGAGCACCATTTCGGGTACATCACGGTGCAGGAACGCGACCAGAGAATCGAGGCGTTGAAAAAACTCGACAACACCGCGCAAATCAAGAAATACATCCTGCAAAACCCCCTCGTCCACCAGCACAACCTCAGCATTTCGAACGTCACCGAGCGGATCAATAACATGCTGACCCTAATGTACGAGGAGAACGATACCTACCTGAAAGGGAATGACTCCTACAAGATTTCCGTTGGCTACAAGACCAACGTGCACGTCTTCCCGTGGTTAGATTT
>JAISAV010000157.1 GCA_031266545.1 Odoribacteraceae bacterium
TCTCCTCCCCAGAAGGGGATCCAGCGGGGCAAGTAGCCCTCGTACAGGGGGAAGTAGAGCATGTCTACCACTTTTCCCTGTAAAAAGGGGGCGTAACCCTCGGCGGGGAGTAGCGAGGAGACGTGCGCGGTGCTCGACTCGAAAATTAAGCCGTAGAACATGCTGTCGATGATGTTGCCGACGGCCCCGCAGAAGATGAGCGCGAAGCAAAAGATCACGCCCGCCGGGGCCTTCCGGCGCGCGAGGTTGCCGATGTACCACCCGATGGCGGCGACGGCGGCGACGCGGAAGACGGTCAGCAGGATTTTACCCCACGTTCCCCCCAGTTCCAGCCCGAAGGCCATGCCGTTGTTCTCGAGGAAGTGGATCTTGAACCAGTCGCTGAAAACGGTGTACTCGTCCCCGATCATCATGTGGGTCTTGATCCATATCTTCACCGCCTGATCGACGAGCACCAGCAGGGAGATGAAGAGGATGACCCTCGTCTTGAGCTTCATGCGTCCAGTCCCATTTTGGCGTCCATGCTCAGGGTGGCGTGCGGCACGGCGCGGAGTCGCTCTTTCGAGATCAGCTTGCCGGTCACGCGGCAGATCCCGTACGTTTTGTTCTCGACGCGCACCAGCGCCGCCTCTAGATGGGATATGAATTTGGCTTGCCGTTGGGCCAGCCGCCCGGCCTCTTCTTTTGACAGGACGGACGCCCCTTCCTCCAGCACCTTGAAGGTGGGGGAGGTGTCGGCGATGTCGTTGCCGTCGCTGCCGGAGATGACCGCTTTCAAGACGTCATAATCTTTTCTCGCTTTTTCGAGTTTCTCGAGGAGTATCTCTTTGAACTCCTGTAACTCGTCGTCGGAATACCTCGTTTTTTCTGTCATAGCTGTTAAATTTTGCCGCGAAATTAATAAAAATCCGTGTATGGCGGGTTCACACGCGTTGAATTTTCATGGCGGTGTGAATGTCGTCGATCTCTATCTCTTGTGACTCGCCGTCGATCCGCTCTTCCAGCACGATTTCCCCGGCCAGCACCTGACTCGCAATGTAGCCGTTGAAGCGCGCGATGGCCGCGTTGATCTTCTCGTGTTTCTTGATCCGGAGGGTGATCTTGTCCGTCACGTTGAAGTGGCTCTCTTTCCGCGCGTTTTGGACGCGGTTGATGATCTCCCGCGCGATGCCTTCCTCGCGCAACTCGCCGGTGATGTTCACGTCGAGCGCCACGGTGAGGTATCCCTCGCTGGCCACCAGCCAGCCGGGGATGTCCTCGGAGAGGATCTCCACGTCTTCCGGCGTCAGGCGGACGGGGCCGTCGTCGAGGAGCAGCGTGTATTCCCCGCGCCGCTCGAAGTCGTAGATGTCGCCTTGGGTCATCTGCTCGATTCCCCTGGAGATTTGTTTCATTTGTTTCCCGTGCTTCGGCCCCAGCGTCTTGAAGTTGGGCTTGATCTTTTTGACGAGGATGCCGGCGGTGTCCGTGATGTATTCGATCTCTTTCACGTTGACCTCCGCGAGGATGATGTGCTTCACGGCGTCCAGCTGGGCGATCATCTGCTCGTTCATGACCGGGACGAGGAGCCTGCCCAGCGGCTGCCTCACGCGGATCTGCACCCGCCGCCTCAGCCCGAGCACCATCGAGGAGACGCGTTGCGCCATGCCCATGCGTTCTTCGAGTGGTGCGTCGATGCAGTTCTCGTCGGCCATCGGGAAATCCGCAAGGTGGACGCTCCCGGGGTGCTTGCCGGTCACCCGGTTCAGGTCGGCGTGCAGGCGATCCGCGTAGAAGGGGGCCACGGGCGAGGCCAGCACGGCCACCGTTTCGAGGCAGGCGTAGAGCGTCTGGTAGGCCGATAGCTTGTCGAGGGAGGGTTCGCCGCCCCAGTAGCGCTTGCGGGAGAGGCGCACGTACCAGTTCGAGAGGTGCTCGATGACGAATTCCTGTATGGCGCGCCCGGCCCGCGTGGGTTCGTAGTTCTCGTAGGCCCCGGTGACCTCCTTGACCAGCGTGTTCAGCAGGGAGAGTATCCAGCGGTCGATCTCCGGCCGGTCGGCCGGCGGCACGTCAGGTTCGGAGTGGGTGAAGCGGTCGATGTTCGCGTAGAGGGCGAAGAAGCTGTAGGTGTTATACAAGGTGCCGAAGAATTTCCGCTTTACCTCGTCCACGCCGGCGATGTCGAATTTCAGGTTGTCCCACGGCTGCGCGTTGGTGATCATGTACCAGCGCAGCGGGTCGGAGCCGTGCTCCTCGATGGCCCGGAAGGGATCCACGGCGTTGCCCCATCGCTTGGACATCTTGTTGCCCTTCGCGTCGAGCACCAGCCCGTTGGAGATGATGTTTTTGAACGCCACGGAGTCGAAGGCCATCACGGCGATGGCGTGCAGGGTGAAGAACCAGCCGCGGGTTTGATCCACGCCCTCGGCGATGAAGTCCGCAGGGAAGCGCGTGCCCTCGTCGACGTCGTCGGCGTGCTCGAAGGGGTAGTGGCACTGGGCGTAGGGCATGGCCCCCGAGTCGAACCACACGTCGATCAGGTCTTTTTCCCGCGTCATGGGCTTGCCCGTCGACGAGAGGAGGGTGATGTCGTCCACGAAGGGGCGGTGGAGGTCGATCTTCCGGTAGTTGGCCGCGGAGTAGTCGCCCGCCGTGAAGGTCGCGTAGGGGTTTTCCTTCATCACGCCGGCCTGCACGGCCCGCTCGATCTCTTCCACCAGCTCGCGCGTGGAGCCGATGCATTTCCGCTCGCCGTCCTCGCTCGTCCAGATCGGGAGCGGCGTTCCCCAGTAGCGGGAGCGGGAGAGGTTCCAGTCCACGAGGTTTTCCAGCCATTTCCCGAAGCGTCCCTCGCCGGTGCTGGCCGGTTTCCAGTTGATGGTCTTGTTCAGCTCGATCATCCGTTCTTTCACGGCGGTCGTCTTGATGAACCACGAGTCGAGCGGGTAGTAGAGCACGGGCTTGTCGG
This sequence comes from Odoribacteraceae bacterium, assembly GCA_031266545.1. Taxonomy (GTDB): domain Bacteria; phylum Bacteroidota; class Bacteroidia; order Bacteroidales; family Marinifilaceae; genus JAIRKS01. The sequence goes on from JAISAV010000157.1 coordinate 2,951, forward strand.
TGCGCCAGCAGTGGGGGTAGTTGTGCTCGTGCTTCTCGACCCTGAAGACCTTGTTCTCCCGCTTCAGCATCACGCAGAGGTCCACGTCGAGGGTGGGATCCTCGTCGGTCAGCGCCGGGTCGTAGCTATTTTTCACGAAGCGCCCGGCGTACTCGCGGTAGAGGTCGAGGTTGACGTTCCGTTGCAGGAATCCCGGGTCGATCTCTCCCTCCGGGAAGAGGCGCCCCCGGCGATCTACCATCGGCTGGCGGTTTCCCTCCCTGTCGACCAGCAGCATCGGGGCGATGCCCGTGGCCTTCGCCGCCCGGTCGTCGTCCGCGCCGAAGGTCGGGGCGATGTGCACGATTCCCGTGCCGTCCCCGGTGGTCACGAAGTCGCCGAGGATCACCCGGAAGGCGTCGCCCGCCGGGGTCATCCACGGGATCAATTGCTCGTAGCGGGCGCCCTCGAGGTCGCGTCCCTCGATCTCGTCCACGATCCGGTAGGGGATCAGCTTGTCGCCCTCCCGGTAGGCGTCGAGGGGGATCTCGCCGGCCCCGGGGTTGAAGTAGGCGGCCACCCGCTCCCTGGCCATCACCAGCGTGAGGGGCGCGAAGGTGTACGGGTTGTAGCTCTTTATCACGACGTAGGGGATGTGCTCCCCCACGGCCAGCGCCGTGTTGGAGGGAAGCGTCCACGGGGTGGTCGTCCACGCGCTGAAGAGGGGTTCCCCGCCGTGGCGGAAGAGCCTTTCCGAGCGTTCGTCCCGGGTGATCTTGAAGAGGGCCACGCAGGTGGTGTCCTTGACGTCGCGGTAACATCCCGGCTGGTTTAGCTCGTGGGTGCTCAGGCCGGTGCCCGCGGCGGGGGAGTAGGGTTGTATCGTGTAGCCCTTGTAGAGTAATCCTTTCTCGTGGAGTCGTTTCAGGAGGTACCAGAGGGTCTCGATGTAGCGGTTGTCGTAGGTGATGTAGGGGTCGTGCATGTCCACCCAGTAGCCCATCTTCCGCGTGAGGTCTTCCCACTCGCCGGTGTATTTCATCACGTCGGCGCGGCAGGCGGCGTTGTAGGCCTCGACGGAGATGCTTTTCCCGATGTCTTCCTTGGTGATGCCCAGCGCTTTTTCCACGCTCAGCTCGACGGGAAGGCCGTGCGTGTCCCAGCCGGCCTTGCGCTCCACGCGGAAGCCTTGCAGGGTCTTGTAGCGGCATATAATGTCCTTGATCGTCCGGGCCATCACGTGGTGAATGCCCGGCATGCCGTTGGCGGAGGGCGGCCCCTCGTAGAACACGAACGGGGGACGCCCCGCGCGCTTGTCGAGGCTCTGCTCGAAAGTATGCCGTTCCTCCCACTCGTCCAGTACCTCTTTGTTGACCCGGGAAAGATCCAGCCCCTTGTATTCATGGAATTTTGTGTCCATCGCGATCTTGCTTTAAAAAATTTAAGGTGCAAATATATCACTTTCCGCCGGAATAAAAAAAGGTTCGCGGATGCCGTGCCCCGTATTTTTCATTTCATCAAAATTCGGTTATCTTTGCCCGCAATTCAATACACGATTAACATGACAGACGAAACTGAAATCATCGAGACGGCGAGAGCCAAGGCGGAGGGGTGGCTCGACCCCGCTTATGACGCGGACACGCGTGCCGCCGTGCAACAAATGTTAGCGGATGCCGATCCCGCGGGGCTGGTGGACGCATTCTATAACGATCTGGAATTTGGCACCGGCGGGCTGCGGGGGATCATGGGCGCGGGGAGCAACCGGATGAATATTTATACCGTGGGGGCTGCCACGCAAGGGTTTGCCAATTATATAAACCAGCAGTTTGCCAGCGAGGGGCGGTCGGTGTGCATCGGTTATGATTGTCGCCATAATTCCCGCTATTTTGCCGAGACGGCGGCTGATGTTTTTTCCGCCAACGGGATCGACGTGTACCTCTTCGAGGCGTTGCGCCCTACCCCGGAGATGTCGTTTGCCATCCGCCAGCTCGGGTGCAAGGGCGGGGTGATCATCACGGCGTCGCATAATCCCAGGGAGTATAACGGTTACAAGGCTTACTGGGATGATGGCTCGCAACTGGTGCCCCCTCACGATAAAAAGGTGATCATCGAGGTGAAGAAGACCAAGGTGACGGACATACGGTTCGAGCGGGCGCCCGGGCGCGTTCACCTCCTGGGCGCTGATTTTGACCAGGTATACCTCGAGCGGGTGAAGCAGCTCAGCCTCTCTCCCGACGCGATTCGCGCGGCGGGCGACCTGAAGATCGTCTTTACCCCCCTTCATGGCACGACTTTCGAGCTGGTGCCGGAATCCCTGCGCCTCTGGGGGTTTACCGGCGTGCATCTCGTCCCGGAGCAGAGCGTCCCGGACGGCGATTTCCCCACCGTGGCCTCGGCCAACCCGGAGGAACCCGCCGCGTTCAAGATGGCCATCGATCTGGCGCGCGAGATAGACGCGGAGTTAATCATGGCGTGTGACCCCGACGGCGATCGCATCGGCATCTCCGTGAAAGACGATAGCGGGGAGTGGGTGCTCCTGAACGGCAACCAGGCGAATCTCCTGTTTATCGAGTATATCATCACCCGGAGGCGGGAGCTGGGCTTGCTCGCGGGCGGGGAGTACATCGTCAAGACGATCGTGACGACGGAACTCCTCAGGGACATGGCCGAGAAGAACGGGATTACCTGCCATGACGTGTATACCGGCTTCAAGTGGATCGCCGACATGATCCGGCGGAGGGATCCCGACAAGTATATCGGCGGCGGCGAGGAGTCGTTCGGCTTTATGCCGGGGGCCTTCACCCGCGACAAGGACGGGGTTTCGTCGGCGTCGCTGATGGCGGAGATCGCCGCGTGGTGCAAGACGAAGGGCAAGTCCCTCTACGCTTTCCTCAAGGAGATTTACTTCAAGTACGGTTTCTCGCGCGAGCGGATGATCTACGTCGTGCGCGAGGGGGTGACCGGCGCGCAGGAGATCCGCGCGATGATGGAACAGCTCCGTAACCAGACCCCCCGGCAGATCAACGGCAGCGACGTCGTGCTGAAAAAGGATTACCTGACGCGGACGGTCGTCAAACCCTTCAAGGGCACTCCCTCCCCGCTCTACTTTGATACTCCCAGCGACGTGCTGCAATTCTTCCTCGCCGACGATAGCAAGATTTCCGTGCGTCCTTCCGGTACCGAGCCGAAGATCAAGTTCTACTTCGAGGCCCGCGCGCCCATGAAACATCTTCGAGATTTCGAGCAAGCGCAACAAATCGCCGACCAGCGCATCGATGGCATGATCAAGGACATAATTAAGGAGTAAGAAGCTGCCATTTTTGCATGTAGCGGCTGTCTCAAAAAAAACCATTTCGTCATTGCAAACGAAGCATTCCATAAATTATTGACAATAAATCGGAGTGCTTCTGACCGCGCCCTCGCGATGACGAAGTGGGGCTTTTTGAGACAGCCTTCGTTTACATTTCATAACCTGAGTTCGGGATAAGAAATGATATACATCATGATGAATCGGTTATTTGTTGCCCGTAAGGGCATCCATATCAATAGAAAAACAGCCTTTTCTCCCTCGCAACCCCGTTTGGGTATAGCCGTCAGGCTAAGGGCTGAAGGCCCGACATAACCTAGCCCAACGCATCGCGTTGGGTAAAATAGATACGCCTTCTACCCTGCGCCCTGAAGGGACAGCATACTCATTTTCAATATACTGCCCCTTCAGGGCGCAATGCAGTATGATATATCCATCACCCAACGCGATGCGTTGGGCTGAGTTATGACGGGCCTTCAGCCCTTAACCTGACGGCATTAGGCGTTGCCCAATGTTACTGATTATCGGGCTTTCAACCCTTAACCTGACGGCTATGCCCGTCTGGGGTTGAATACCTACGGCGTTCGGGAACGGCTGTCACCCTTCCCCCCAATCGCTTCGCTTCATTGGGGGTTATTCATATTCAGACCTGCGGTCTGTTGGTCCTTCAAACTTAATCAGAGGATTATTCTAAACACGGGGTTTTGCAGGTGAGTCTATATAGTTATCCTTATTATCTGCACATTAATTTGGTTGTTAATAATTTATGATCAAAAATATGCGTATAATTCCACCATTTTTGAATCTTTGTAGTCTCAAAAACTGGCAAATCATGTTAGGCAAATTACCTGAAATCACGCAACGCGATCTGTTTCGCCCGATGTTGAAAGATTTTATCAACCCGAGGCACGAACTTGTCTTGCTTGCCGACGCGATCGATTGGCAATATTTTGAAGACGAGTTCAGGCAATATTATTCAGAAAACGGGGCGCCGAGCATCCCGCCCCGTTTAATGGTCGGTTGCCTGATGCTAAAGTACCTGTATAATCTTGGTGACGAGAGTATTGCCAAACATTGGATACGCAATGTTTATTTCCAGTATTTTTGTGGCGGGGTATTTTTCGAGCATAGATTCCCGTTTGACCCGAGCGATTTCGTGCATTTTCGCCGACACGTGGGCGAGGAAGGCATCGGGAAATATTTGCTTGCAGCGTGAAACTTCACGGGCCGGAAGTTGCCATGCAGGCGAAACTAGTGTTATCCGACACCACGGGTTCAAGAAAATTTCACGACCTTCCCCACCGATGCCAAAACGAGCAAAAAGGTGATTGATAAATGCAATTAAATCACTGAAAAAGAAGGGATAAAACAACGACAAACACACGAGAGAGAGCAAGCAACTGGTTCGAGACAGCTACAACGGCAAGCACCCGAAGCGGGCAAGATGGGCGAAGAAACGGTTGAAAACGATCGCCAACAAACAATCGCGAGAGCTTGACCGAAAAATGACGGGAGAGCAGAAGGAGCGTTATCGTGAAAAGTTGGAGCTCTACAGGCGTGCCGTGAACCAGCAAAAAACAGATAAAGACAAGATTTACAGCTTGCACAAGCCCTTTACCAAATGCATCGCGAAAGGCAAGCCGCGCGGGCAGTACGAGTTTGGAAACAAGGTCGGGCTGATCAGCGGCGGGGTGAAGGGCAAGAAAATAATCCTAGCCAAAAGGCTTTACCGGTAACATTTTTGACGGCACTCGATCAGGCCATTGCTGGATCAAATGAAAGGTAATGACATCCCGCTACCCGTGGAACTCGTTTATGACAGGGGCGGGAAAGGCCAAGCGGAAGTCGAAGGTGTAAAAATCATTATCCCCTCGACGCCCAAAAAGAGGGACAGCGCGTATCAAAAACAGGTGAAACGCAAAAAATGCAGGCGAAGGGCGGCAATAGAACCAATTATCGGGCACTTGAAAACTGACTTTCGCATGGCACAGAACTATCACCTGGGCGAGGCGGGCATCCAAATTAACGCTTTCATAGCAGCCGTCGCGTGGAACCTGAAGAAATACATGGAAAAACTCAAAGAAAAGTTTTTGCAGTTTATCCTTCGGCGCTTGCGCCTGCAAAATTTTTACTTTACCGCGGCATAGAGGGGCTTTTTAAGGAATGACTA